>CAYOLB010000054.1:0-2816 GCA_964404675.1 uncultured Atribacterota bacterium
TGATCCTCCCGTAAAATTACATCTTTCTTTATTGTTGGGTACTTATTTAGTTTTACAGGCTGCTGCTTTCTGGATTAATGCCAGAAAAATACTGTATTCTCCCCAGGGACTTATTTATGGTGCAGGCTATACCGATATTCATATTAATCTTCTGGCTTTAAGAATTTCCATGATACTCTGTATTATTGCCGCTATTGTGATTTTTGCTACTGCCAGACGTGAAAGCATCCAATTACCCATTATAAGTCTTATTGCCATTGTCGGTGTCTATCTCGTTCTGGGTGGACTATTACCGGGAATTTTCCAAAGAGTCGTGGTATCACCCAATGAATTGGCCAGGGAAAGACCTTATCTTACGAATAATATCGAGATGACCAGAAAGGCTTACGGCTTAGATAAGATTAGCGAGAGAGATTTCCCTTTTAAAGAAGAAGTTAGCTATGAAGATGTACAGAATAATCCTGAAACAATCAGTAATATTCGACTGTGGGATTGGAGGCCAATCGAACAAACATTTAATCAGATTCAATCAATCAGATTATATTATGAATTCTTAGGGGTGGATGTTGACCGCTATCATTTGAATGGGAATTATCAGCAGGTAATGGTTTCTGCACGTGAATTAGATAGTAATCGGCTTGCTCAGGAAGCGCAGACCTGGGTTAATGAACGACTTACCTTTACCCATGGATATGGAGCGGTCTTGAGTCCGGTAAATATGGTAACTGATGACGGGTTACCCTATCTTTCCATCAAGGACATACCTCCTGTTTCTTCAGTTGATTTAAATATAACCCGACCGGAAATCTACTATGGAGAAAAGACAGAAAAATATGTTATTGCGAATACAGATAATAGAGAATTTGATTATCCCCTTGGTGATGAAAATGTATATACCCATTATGAGGGAACAGGCGGTGTTTCCATTTCTTCCCTCTGGCGACGGTTAATGTTTGCCATACAATTTGCAGATGTAAATATATTGTTAACCGGAAGTATTAATGCAGACAGCCGTATCATGCTCCATCGAAATGTAGTTGACCGGACCAGGGAAATAGCCCCGTTTTTGGTTTATGATAGTGATCCTTATATAGTTATTTCGGAAGAGGGGAAATTATATTGGATTCAGGATGCCTATACGATTTCTAAATATTTCCCTTATTCCAAACCTTATAGTCCTTTATTTAATTATATTCGCAATTCAGTAAAGGTTGTAGTTGATGCCTATAATGGTGATGTTGATTTCTATATTGTAGATCCGGAAGATCCAATTATTCAGGTTTATGATAAGATTTTCCCTGATTTGTTTAAATCTATCGACGAAATGCCAGGAAGCCTTCATAGCCATATTCGCTATCCGGAAGATCTTTTCAGAGTGCAGACCGAAATGTATTCTGACTACCATATGCAAAACCCTGATGTTTTTTATAACAAAGAAGATTACTGGAATATCCCCAAAGAAATCTATCACGGCGATGAAATAACAATGGAACCTTATTATGTAATAGCTAAATTACCGGATTTTGAGGAAGAGGAATTTATATTGATTACTCCGTATACTCCTACTAACAAGAATAATATGATTGCCTGGTTAGCTGCCCGCAATGATGAGGAAAAATACGGAGAATTGCTTGTCTATAAATTCCCTAAAGATAAATTGGTCTATGGCCCGATGCAGGTTGAGGCTTTAATTGATCAGGATTCAGAGATTTCTCAACAGATTACCTTATGGAGTCAGAGCGGTTCCACGGTGATTAGAGGCAATATACTGGTAATCCCGATAGAGGATTCAGTTCTCTATGTGGAACCTTTGTACTTAAGGGCCGAACAAGGTGAAATTCCGCAGCTCAGAAGGGTAATTGTATCAAATGGTTCAGATGTTAGAATGGCTGAAGATCTAAAAACTGCTCTCAGGTTACTTTTTGGCAGGATCGCAGAAGAGGAGATTGAAGAAATTGAGAGAGAAATTATTTTAGAAGAAGGGACCACCCTTAATGGTCTAATCGAAAATGCAGTTCAATACTATCTGGATGCTACTGATGCCGCCCAGGAGGGTAATTGGGAACAATATGGAAAGAATTTAGAAGACCTGGAGGATGCTTTAGAATCATTACAAAAGTTTATTCAACGTGATGAATTACAAGAATCAATTGAAGAATAATAGTTATCTATAAACATATAAATATAAAAACAGGAGTCAAACATAATCCTATAAATAGAAATTGTTTGACCCCTTTTTTTATATTAGATAACAATAAAAAGCAATATTTTTACAAATTAATAATATCTACACTCATGTCAGATAATTCCAAAATTGCAACAGTGCTTTCTCCGGTAAGCCAACCTCCACATTCACCGGGATTGATTACAATTGTTTTCCCTACCTTATAAAGTTCTTTATGGTGGGTGTGTCCGTAGATAATAATATCATATGATTGACTTTTAGCTAATTCAGCAATAACATCATTCTTGTGAAACATAATAATCTCTTTTTCATCAATATTAGTTTTGTAAGGTTCCGGGTAGATAAGTCCAATTTTTTGAAATTGATTGAGTAGAAACAGCCTGTCACCATCATTATTGCCAAACACACCTGTAAAAGGACATTGTATCTTTTTCAATTCCCTGGCAGTAAAGGGTGAAACAAAATCTCCGGCATGAAGCAATAAGTCAATCTTTGCTTGATTAAATACATTCACTGCTTTTTTGATATTGGGCAGGTTATCATGTGTATCTGCCATAATGCCGATTTTCATTCTATTAACTCCAGAATTTATTTTTCGAAATTTATTTTATTTAACCATAAAAATATCAAG
>CAYOLB010000055.1:0-5094 GCA_964404675.1 uncultured Atribacterota bacterium
CAGAGAAAAGCTTCCTACCAGGATCAAACTTATACCAAGAATAAGAGTAATTTTTACTATCTTAGTCATTTCTTCTCCTTTCAGAAAAAATTTAAATAAGTATTTTATTATACCATTTCTTATAAATTTTTCAATCCTGCGAATTGCTTTAACGATAATAACAAGAATAATAGTTTGTCTGTTCTAATTCTTGTGAATGTTCATATGGGGAGCCGTGTGCGTAAGTAGCACAAGCATGGTTCTGTGAGGGTCCAAAACAACTGATATGAAGTACTATAAGGCCTATTTCTACTATATCTAAAAATTTTAATTATAGCCAGGGCGGTTAGTTCACCTGGTTAGATTGTTACGTTCAAATCCGATAAAGCCCACCATATTTTTTATATCAGTTAAAATGAAATTGTTTTTATTTAGCAACTTTATTATTATAATTGAGATATTAAATTAAGAATGAGGCATTTATAATTGATGTTAATAACAGATTAAATAGCTTTTTTATATTATTTTAATTTTTATTTTAAAAATTTTCATAAAATATGTTTATGAGATTTGAGTCAATCAGACCGAAAAGGAATAAATGATAGACGGTTTTTCCCCAGGCGATTTTTTTAAAAGACATAATAAAATTTTTTTTAAAAAAGTCCTAAAAAAAAATGCGAGTAAAGATTTTGGGGAAGAAAGTATTGTAAGAATTCTTTCTCCCGGAAGGGTTAATATTATTGGAGAGCATACTGATTATAATTCTGGGCTTGCCATTCCTCTTGCCATAGATAAATATAAATATTTTTCTGCAATCAGAAATAATAAGAAAAATAAAAATAAGATTGAAATTTATGACAATTACTACAAAGAAAACTATATTTTTAATCTTGATAATATCTATTATGATAATAATATTAAATGGGTAAATTATATTAAAGGTGTAGTAAGAGAATATATTTTAAATGGTTTTAAAATTTCTGGCTTTACGATGATAATTGATAGCAATCTTTCATCAGGAGTAGGGATTAGCTCCTCGGCTGCAATATTAGCGGGAACAGCAATGGTTTTAGAAGAGTTATTTAATCTGAAGGTTGCAAAAATAGATACTATGAATTTTTGCCATAATTCAGAGAACAAATTTGTTGGTATTGACAATGGCATATTGGATCATTTTTCAGTTTTGTTCGGAAAGAAAAATAATGCAATTTATTTAGACTTCAGCAATAACAAATGGGAGTATATTCCCTTTGAATTAAAAGAAAATCTAATTCTAATTGTTGACTCCAGAGAAGAAAGATATCTTCCCGAAACTGATTACAATAAGCGCAGAAAAGAGTGCGGGGAAGCTTTGGAAAAAATAATCAATATTACAAAAAACAAAAAATTGGAATCATTATCAGGCATAGATATAGAGTTACTTAATGCTGTTAAACAAAATCTGCCCCCCATACTTTATAAAAGAGTGAAACATGTTGTAACTGAAAATGGAAGAGTTAAAAAAGTTAAAAAATTTTTAAAACATAATGATTTTAAATCTCTTGGTTTGGCCCTGATGGAGTCTCATGAAAGCTTGAAAAATGACTATGAAGTATCTACTGAAAGATTAGATTTTATTGTAGATAATATGATAGGTTTAAATGGAGTATACGGGGCGCGGATGATGGGAGCTGGTTTTGGGGGCACGGTTATTAGTATTATTAAGCAAGGAAAAATTGATGAGGTAATGGGGTCTTTGACTGAAAAATATTATGAAAGATTTAAAATAAAACCAAATTTTATTTCCTGCATCTCATCAGATGGCACAAAAAGGATTTTTTAATTTAAATTTTTATAAGCATTAATATGAAAAAGAAGAGTATTTATAGAGATACAAAGAAGTTTGAAAAAACCAAAATTTTGGAAAGAACAAATTTTGCTCCAGATTTCAAATTAAAAGGTGTTAAAAAAAGAGTTTATATTAAGGACGATGGAAGGTATTTAATATATTATAGTTTTAGTAAGTGATTAAATAGAATGCTTCAATTAAGATACGACCCTATAAAGAATCAAATTGTAGCATATGCTACTAAAAGGCAGGGAAGGACCTACCATCCTCCTAAAGACTATTGCCCCTTGTGTCCAACTAAAAATAAATTAATATCCACTGAAATACCAGATAGCAGTTATGAAATTGTGGTTTTTGAAAATAAGTTTCCTACATTTAGTGTAGAGCCGGATAAGATGGATCCTATTGTTGATCTTCCTTTTAAAATCAAAGAATCTAAGGGTATATGTGAAGTAGTTTGTTACACACAGGAGCATGATGAATATCTTGAAGATCAACCAATTAGAAGGATTGAGAATCTTATAAAAGTGTGGATGGATCGATATTATGATCTTGGGAAAAAAGATTTTATAAAATATGTTTTTATATTTGAAAACAAAGGAAAAGAAATAGGAGTAACCCTTCAACATCCACATGGACAGGTATATGCTTTTCCATATATACCGCCAATGATAAAAGAAGAACTAAGGAATTCAAGAGAGTATTTTAAAGATAAAGAAAAATGTCTCCATTGTGAAATAATCAAAAAAGAAATGAACAAAAAAAGTAGAATAGTTCAAAAAAACAAGGATTTTATTGCGTTTATTCCTTTTTATGCTAGGTGGCCATATGAAATTCACATATATTCTTTAAGACACTTTGGAAATTTTTGTGATTTAAGAAAAACGGAAATAACTTCACTGGCTAAAATATTAAAAGGGATTATAAATAAGTATAATAAACTTTTTAATTTAAGGATGCCTTATGTGATGGTTGTTCATCAGAATCCAACAGATGGTAAAGATTATCCATATTATCATTTTCACTTTGAATTTTATCCACCTTACAGGACAAATAATAAGCTAAAATATTTAGCTGGTGTTGAATTGGGAGCTGGTACTTTTATTAATGATACACTTCCCGAAGAAAAAGCCGAGGACTTAAGAAATGCCTAATGAATAGAATTTTATATCTTTCGCTCAAGCATTAGAGATAAAATTTATTAAACTAAGCCGCATAGATAGATTTGAACATAGGTGTCTTTTTTATGTAAAAAGTATAAAGATATTTTGAATAGAAGATATTCCTAAAAGACGATCATCGATACAAGGATATAACAATATTCTGTCAATATATAAATATAAAGTGATATAAAATCCAATTATTATATAAAACTTAAGAATAATAAAAAAAATAATATATGAGTATTCTTGGCTTGTTTCTGGGCTAGTTGATTATATCTTTAAAAATCACCAGGATTTATAAGATTTTAAATAACTTTATCTGGAAATATTGATTCTTCGACTGCTCTTATTTTTGGAAATCCCGAAGATATAGAAAAAGAAACATTGGTGCGTATGATGGATGGGGGGAAAGATGGTTACTATATTCTGTCTTCAGACCATTCATTTCATTACGATATTCCAAATAAAAATATATTTAAAATGATTAAAACTGGTAAGAAATATGGTGAATATCCTTTAAATATAAATATAGATATTTAATATGAATAATTTTACTGTTTATAATTAGTTTCTAAATTTTAAAATCCAGTGCTGCCTCATTAATAAATATCTCATAGAATTAGTTATTATATTATCACGGTAGGCAACGATACCGTTTCAGATACTTTTTAAATAAAGCAATTCGTATTGAAAACCATTAAATTTTTGAATGTAGAATAAAAATTAATAATAAATATAAGAGTAAAATAATTAAGCCTGATAGCAGGTATTTAATATTTTGTAACTTTAATAAAGTAAGACTTTATGAATAAAATAAGATATAATCCAATTAATAATAAGAAGATAGTAGTAGCTAAGTCTAGAACTGAAAGGACTTTTTTACCCACAATTGAAACTTGTCCATTGCGATTTTCAAAAGAGGAAGAAAAGAAATAGAGATATCAGTGAAGGAGTATGAAATTGTTGTATTTGAAAATAAGTTTCCACTTCTTAAAATTAATGAAAAAATTTTTTCAATAATAAATCTAAATTTTATAAAACTTTTAAAGCTAAAGGCATTTGTGAGGCAATATGTTGATTATCTTAACATTATAAATCTCTTGAAGGCAAACCTATTAGTAAGATAGGGAACCTTGTAAAAGTATGGATAGATAGAAATTACATTAAAATTTAATTATATAATTAGATATTTAAAAAGATTTGAGGAAGAATGAATTCAAGAGAAAGAATAAGAAAAGCATTAGTGCATAAACAACCCGATAGACTCCCTGTTGATTTTGGCTCATCACCTACAACGGGTATTCACGTAAGTGTTGTATACAAACTCCGTCAGCACTTCGGGCTTGATAAACCCGGAACCCCTGTTAAGGTTATAGAACCATACCAGATGCTGGGCGAGGTAGCAGATGACTTAAAGGACGTAATGGGTGTAGATGTTACAATTCTTGAAGGTAAGGGCACTTTCTTCGGATACAATATGGAAAACTGGAAGGAATGGAGATTAAACGACGGCACCCCGGTTCTTGTGCCAGGGCTTTTTAACACAGAAAAAAATAACGACGGAAGCTTGTATCAATATGCTGAAGGGGATAAGAGCTACCCTCCTTCTGCAAAGATGCCGTCTAAGGGATTTTTCTTTGATGCTATTGAAAGGCAGAAAGATATTATAGAAGATAAGCTTGATCCTAAAGATAATCTGGAGGAATATAAATTAATATCAAAAAAAGATTTGGATTACTTAAAAGACAGGGCAGAAGATATTAATAATAATACCGGGTACGCAGTTATGGGGGTAATAGGCTCATCTGGTTTTGGTGATATTGCCTTTGTGCCCGGCCCTATGCTAAAAGACCCTAAGGGAATAAGAGGTGTAGAGGAGTGGTATGTCTCGACACATACAAGGAGAGATTATGTAAAAGAAGTATTTTCAGGTCAGTTTGATATAGCAATTGAAAATTATAAAAGTATATATGAAGTTATCGGAAATACAATTGATGTAGTGTATATATCAGGGACTGATTTTGGAATGCAGCAGGGGCTTTTTATATCACTTGATGATTACAGGGAGCTATTTAAACCATTACATAAAAAAGTAAATAGCTGGGTACATGAAAATACAGAATG
>CAYOLB010000056.1:0-3649 GCA_964404675.1 uncultured Atribacterota bacterium
GAACATGAGCAGTTTGATATTCCAACTACTTTTTTTTCTAAAAACTATACAATAGAAAATTATAAAAAAGCACTATATCCTGAATTTTTAAGATATATATTGAATTCTATTATTATATCTATATCTACCGTTATAATTGCTTTGTCGATATCAATATTCTCTTCTTATAGCTTTTCCAGATTAAAATTTCCTGGCAGAAAAAAACTGCTCATTATAATTATCTTAACCCAGCTTTTGCCGCTTACCTCTATGATAATACCTATATATCAGGTTTTAAATACATTAAATCTGATTAACACTTATCCGGGATTTATTCTGTCATATTTGACTTTTACCATTCCTGTATCAGTGTGGATGTTAAGGGGATTTTTTAATAATATCCCACCTGAAATAGAAGAGGCAGCTATAGTAGACGGCTGTTCAAGGATGAGTGCTTTTTTCAGAGTTGTTCTTCCTGTTTCCAAGCCGGGAATAACTGCTACGGCAATATGGATTCTGATAGTAACATGGCAGGAGTTTATGTTCGCTCTTGTCATATCCACAACAAGAGATATGAGAACATTGCCTGTTGGATTATTTGACTTCTTCGGACAATTTACTATTTCTTATGGAACTCTTATGGCGGGTGCTGTAGTGGTAAGCATACCCATAATGATAGTATTTATTTTCTTACAAAGATATTTTATCGCCGGTTTAACCGCCGGTGCGGTAAAGGGGTGATTATATATAGTCCATTCCGGGCTAATAAGTTACAAAAATTACACCGGATGTACTGGTATTATAAAAAGAATTAATAATTTAAATTATTTATATTATCTATATTAAGCATCAAGGAGTAAAAAATAATGAATTCGAGAGAGAGAGTCTTAACAGCAATAAATCATGAAGAACCTGATAGGGTACCGGTGGATGCATGGCTTGCACCTGAAATTTCCGAAGTAATAATAAAACTTTTAAATATCGATATAAGCAAGGACAGGTTTGCAATGGCAAAAGCACTCGGTCATGACATGCTTTATACGAATATAGGGATGTGCGATGGATTTAACTCAATTTATAAGGAAGATAGGAAGATTGGAGAAAATCTTTATCAGGATCTGTGGGGAATAAAATGGCGAAAAAAATCCCAAAAGTATGGCAGCTACTGTGAATTTGCAGAATATCCGTTTGCAGATATTAAAAGCTATGACAATTATAGATGGCCAGATCCTTTAAGTTCTCTTGAAAAAGAATTAAAGATGTATAAAAAACTGATAGAAGATGATGGTAAAGAATATGCAATCATGGGGGCTGTTGCATGTACAATGGTAGAAGCTTCATGGTATCTGAGAGGTCTTGAAAATTTTATGGTAGATCTTATTAAAAATAAGGACTTCGCTGCAGAACTTCTGGATAGGACAATGGATTATCACCTTACCGTATCAAAAAAACTTGTTGAAATGGGCGTCGATATAATATGGTGGGGTGATGATGTCACTGATGAAAGAGGTTCATTTTTTGGACCCGATCTATTCAGGGAATTGATTAAACCCAGATACGCATATATGGTTCAGGAAGTTAAAAAAATTAATAAAAATATAAAAGTAGCATTTCACACAGACGGAAAAGTAGACTGGGTTCTAGATGATTTCGTAGATATAGGGATAGATATTTTAAACCCGCTTCAGCCTGATGTAAATGACATAGAAGCTATTAAAAAGAAATATGGTAAAAAACTAACTTTCTGGGGAAATGTGGATACAAGAAATGTTATGTCCAATGGTTCATGTGCTGATGTTGTTGAAGAAGTAAAGAAAGTAATAAAAACTCTGGGTCCTGGAGGAGGCCACTTACTTTGCTCAAATCATACAGTACAGGCTACGGCCAGGGCCGTAGACAACACAATCGCTTTTTACTGGGCTGCACATAATCTAGGAAACTACCCTATAAATTTAGAACCAATCAAAAGCGACATAAAGGTTGACTGGGTAAATTAAATACAATTTTTATTTATGAAATATTTAAAATTACTTTACTAGATATTTTGATATTCCAGACCCAATATATTATATTGATTGATTTATAATTAACTAAATTCTAAATAATATATTTAGTGATGAAAAAAAATAAATTAGTTACAATTAATGATGTTGCCAGAAGAGCAGAAACTTCTATTTTTACTGTTTCTTCCGTGATCAATAATTCTTCCAGAGTCAGTAAAAAGCTTCAAAAAAGAGTGCTTGAGGCTATAGAAGATTTAAATTACACTCCAAATTTAGTAGCAAGGAGCCTGAAAAGAAAAAAAACACTCCTGGTGGGATTAGTTATTTCAGATGTTGAAGATATATTTTTCCCAGGGGTTATTAAAGGTATTGAAGCAGTATTTAATCAAACAAGCTTTAATTTAATTTTGTGTAATACCGAGAATGATATTGAAAAGGAAAAAAACTACCTAAAAATTCTAATTGAAAAAAGGGTAGATGGGCTAATACTCTTTCCTACCGACACAAGCGGGAATAATTTAAAGAACTTTTTAAGTAAAAATATACCTATCGTTTTAATTGACAGGGAAATCAAATCTTTAAATATCAGCACCGTTGTGATGGATGATTATAATTCTTCTTTCAATGTTACAAACTTTTTAATAAATAAGGGGCACAACCGTATAGGGATCGTTATCTTCCCAACTACAATATCAACAGGCGAGCAAAGGCTAAAGGGATACATAGACTCGCACAGGGTAAATAATGTAAATATAGATAATGATCTTATAAAAATAACAGGTTTTAAAAAAGAAGATAGCTACAGAGCTACTGAAGAACTTATAAATTTAGAAGATAAACCAACTGCTCTATTTACTGCTAATGATGTAATGTTTGCTGGAGCTTTAAAGGCAATAAAAAACAACAATCTAAAAATTCCAGACGATATTTCTATTGTTACCTTTTATGATTTTAACTGGCTGAAATATTTAAATCCTCCTATGACTGCAGTTAAATTACCTACTTTCAAGATGGGGAAGGAAGCTGCCGAATTGCTTCTAAATCTTGTTAATTTAAATGAAGAAAAATATTTCAGAAAAGTAATGTTAAAAACAAGTTTTGTTGAAAGAAGTTCTGTTAGGGATTTGAAAAATTAACAATTAATATAATCCTTTATAAGATCTATACATACCAATAATATAAGCTATAGAAATATTCCTTTAATAAAACCTGCAAAACTCTTAAAATATATGGAAAAATAAAGACATTTATAAGGATACCATATGGATTACAGGAAAAATCAATTAAAGGAGCTGTCTATAGACTCCTATATTCCGGGTAAAATAGTATGCGTTGGAATGAATTACCGCTCCCATATCAAAGAACAGGATGGAAGATTCCCTTTGACACCTGTTCTTTTTTCAAAAGCTACAAGCTGTATTATAAAGGACTGCGAAAATATAATATACCCTCCAGAAGTAGGCGAGCTTGATTATGAAGTAGAGCTTGCTGCAGTGATAGGAAAAAAGATAAGGAATGTAGATAAGGATGGTATATCCGGATATATCTATGGTTATACTATATTTAACGATATTACTGCCAGGGATATACAGAAGAATGAAAGCCAGTGGTACCGTGCAAAGAGTTTTGATACATTTGGCCCTTTAGGCCCTTCAATTATCAGAAAT
>CAYOLB010000057.1:0-12621 GCA_964404675.1 uncultured Atribacterota bacterium
ATATTAGCTGTATAATGGCCAGCATTAAGATATTGAATGATTTTCTCTTGCGGAAGTAAGAATAATATAATCGAAACAAAGATTAACATGAATAAAAAAGACGGAGAAATAACCATAAATCTTTTATAAGCTATCAGTAATGCTTTTTTGGTCTTAGACCGATCAAATAATAATGAAATAAGTAGCAAGATACCAGTTATATAGAAAAACCACATAGATAATTCTCCTTTAATTAAATAAGTCTATTTTCCTCTGATAAGAGGGAAAAATGGTTTATTTTATTTCAATACCTTCTTGCTGCAAGGTCTATTTTCTTTTAAATAGGCTTGATGACATCTATTATCTTTGGGGGTAATCCGGGATAATTTCAAGATATCTTCAGCTATATCCTTTAATACTGTGCGGTCTACATAATAATGAGTATAATATCCTCTTTTATCGCCTCTTACAATTCCGGCATCACGTAATACCTTTAAATGTTGAGATACAGCTGATTCGGTAATATTTAAACGGATAGCTAGGGCACCAACACAAAGATCATGTTTTAATAGAAGGTTAACAAGTTTAAAACGGGTTTCATCTGACAGGGCTTTTAATGAATTAATTAATCCCACTACTCAAAACCTCTTCTATTTTAGTAGATACTGAATTATATAATAATAAACTAATATTATTTTGTCAACGGGTTAATTCTTTTCTTCAATTATAACTTTTCCACATAATTACCTATTATTTTGAATAAACCAGTAAATATTGTATTTTAAAACACGATAAAAAAGAATATTCTTAGTAAATTCCTCGATATGGAATATTTTGAACAAATGAAATATTATATTTAAAAATATGATTTTTAAGGAAATTTTTTTATTGAGATGAACAATACTCTTGTAAAAAATATTTTTTATCGTTAATATCCTAAAGCCAGTATGAAAATTTTGTATATTAAGGCTTTCGTTGTCTGTTGGCATTGTAAATGGGAAAATCATCGATGGAATGATTGATTTTGAAATAATTGCTAATTCCCTGCTTTGGGCTTAAATTATAAAATTATTTTATAAATAACGTCTATACCATAGAAAATATTTTCGCATCGAGGGAATCATGAGTAAAACAGGATAAAATATCTGCTTTTCACCATAATTTCAATTATCTGCTAGTCTTCAATTTTCTCTGTAACTAAAATTATTAAAAATGCAAAGACATCCGGTCTTTCAGACAATTTGATTATTACACTCCCACACAAACGTATATATTATAACACTTTAGATGGGTGAATGATAGAAAAATAAATATAGTTTGTTTTATATTTATATCTTACTAAAGGTTGTTTTGATGGATTTGATTAAATGTAAACGTACTTATCAATCAAATATCAAACACCTGACAGTGGTCTTATTTTTTCCAGAATTCAGGAACAAGCAATACAAGAACAGTATAAATTTCCAGACGACCCAAGAGCATACAGATAATTAAAGTTACTTTTCCGATTGCAGAAATTGCAGCATAATTTTGAGCAGGTCCTACCAGGCCCAAACCAGGACCTACACCACCTAAAGTTGCTGCTACTGCGCCTATGGCACTGGTAATATCCAGACCTGTAGCAGTAATAATGAGAACTCCGATAATGAAAATAAATGCATACAAAAGAAAGAAAGATCTTATGCTTTGCATAATATCATCAGAGACAACCCTTCCTCCCAGCCGGATTGGAACAATGGCATTTGGGTGCAACAATTTATCAAAACTCTGCTTTAACTGTTTGAAAAGTAATAGCATTCTAACACTTTTTATAGCCCCGGCAGTAGAGCCGACACATCCTCCCAAAAACATCAATAAAACCAAAATCAGTTGTGAAGAGTGAGGCCATTGACCATAATCAGTATTAACAAAACCGGTTGTTGTGACAATCGAAACAACCTGAAACGAAGCATACCTTAGGGCATTAAGTATGGAATCATAAATTGAGAACCTTAGCTGTAAAGTTACCAATAGAATTGAAACTAAAACGATAAAGGTAAAAAATACAAATTCCTGGTCCTTCACATATATTTTTTTATTTCCATGAAAAAATTTATAATGCAAACTAAAATTTACCGCAGAAATAAACATAAATATCATAATGACAACTTCAAATATAACATTATCATAATAAGCAATACTAATATTTCTATGATTAAAACCACCTGTTGGAACAGTACCGAATGTATTGATAACTGCATCAAATAATGGCATGCCGAATCCATACAGGCAGACAATCTCACCAATAGTGATGAAGATATAGATTAACCAAATGGTCTTGGCTGTTTCCACAATTCTCGGTTTTATCTTATCAATCTCGAATCCTGGGAATTCAGACCTAACCAGCCTCATTCCGCCCACTCCAAGCATAGGCAATAAAGCTACAACCAAAAGAATAATTCCCATACCTCCAATCCATTGTGTTTCATTCCGCCAGAGTAAAACGGAAAGAGGATTAGATTCGATATTGGTCAATATAGTAGCTCCTGTTGCGGTATACCCGGACATGCACTCAAAGTATGCATCTAAAAAATTAGGAATAGTTTTGGTAAAAAGGAAGGGAAGAGTACTGAACCCAGAGACAAAAACCCAGCCGAGTGTAGCTATAAGATAGCTTTCTTTGTTGCCAATCGAATTTTGAAACGGGCATATTTTATGTAAGATAAATCCGACTAAAAAAGTAATGACTACAGACCATATGAATGCTCTAAAAGCAATATTTTCACTATAATAATAAGCAGATAATAGAGGCAAAATCATTAATGTACTTAGATACATTAATAACTTTCCCAGTATATTCCCGATAGCATTAAACTTCATATATAAAGGAAAACACCTCGATATTAATCGATAATCTTTATTTTTCTCACCGCAGCTATTATATCGAGGATTATATAAAGAAGGTATAAATATTTGAGTATTAAGCATAAAGATTGTATAAATGTGGTCCCAGAATATGCTTATTTTTAATCTATTATCATGTCATCACTCATCAGCGAACCTATAACCTATCCCGACTTCAGTAAAAATATACCTGGGTTTTGCAGGGTTTTTTTCCAGTTTTCTCCTTATGTTGGCCATAAAGACACGCAGGGACTGGACATCACTTTCCAGATAATTGCCCCAAACTTCTTTTAACAGATATTTATGTGTTAGCACTTTTCCTGAATTTCTAACCAGCAAAACCAATACTTTGTATTCCATTGGGGTAAAATGTATGTCATTATCTTCCAGTGTTACTTTATGCTTTTCCTGATCAATCTCTAAATCGCCAACTTTATAAACTACAGGCACTTCTTCTTTCCTGATGTTATTACTGTGACGTAAAACAACCCGAATTCTTGCCAGTAGTTCTTTAATGCTAAACGGCTTGGTAAGATAATCATCGGCTCCCGCATCCAGGGCCTCTACCTTTTCATTATCCTGGTCACGGGCAGATACCACAATAATGGGAATATTAGAAAATTCCCGCACCTTGTTAATAATATCAATCCCATCCATATCAGGTAAGCCCAAATCCAGAATAATTGCCATGAGGTCTTGTTGGGTAGATATAAAGCCCATTGCCTCTTTCCCTGTTTCGGCTTCAATACAATTATATTTCTGGGTTTTGAGTGAAAAATTGATGAATTTTCGGATTTGCTTATCATCCTCTACAATTAAAAATAATGGTGTCATCTTAATTCTCCTCAACACTTAAATAAAAGCGGAATGTTGCTCCTTTAGAATCGTTGTTTTCTGCCACAATTTCTCCTCCGTGAAAGTTAACAATTGCCTTGCAGATTGCCAGTCCCAAGCCAATTCCAGGTTTTGAATCAGTATGAGAGCTAGGGGCTATAAAAAACATATCAAAAAGCCGCGGTAAATCTTCAGGATTAATTCCGGTTCCATTATCACTTACTTCAAACCAGGCTTTCTTATCATCCAACCTAACCGATACTTTTATTTCATCAGATGTCGAGGTATGTTTAATGGCATTGTCTATTAAGTTAATCAGAACCTGTATAATCAGCTTCCCATCCATGGGAATGAATAAAACTTCATCAGGAATAGATATTGATATTTTATGATCAGGAGCATATTTCAAAGTACGATCAACTGCCTCTGCTACAATTTCTTCTACTAATTCAGGTTGAATATTAATCGATAGACGTCCTTCCTGGATTCGGGTCAAACTTAATATATTTTCAATCAAACGGATAAGCCAATTAGAATCTTCATAGATACCCTGTACAAGCTTAGTATTCTCCTCATCCTGCAGATTCTGCAGAAGCATCTCAGCTGCTCCCATTATTCCGGTTAGTGGAGTCCGCAAGTCATGAGAAATTGCCCTGAGAAGATTACTCTTAAATCGTTCACGTTCTATTTCTGCTTTGGCAGCCTCTTTTTCGGAGGTAAGAATTTCACGCTGCATGGCAATACTGATTTGCATGATTACAGAATCCAGGAGAAAACGGTTTTCCTTATTAATACTCTCTATTTCTTTGGGTAAACAGACATATCCTGCCTGTTTGTCCCGAACAGTTATAGGAAAGGTATAGTGTCTTGATATTATGGTTTTTACATCATTATAGGCAATATCTTTACTAACAATGCCATAGCCCGAATTAGGAGTAGATATCTCCTGAATCAAATTATTCTTATTGTCTATCAAAATAAATATTACATTACACTGCAATAAATCAATTAAACAACGTACTGAAACTTTGGCAACTTCCATGATTCCGCCAGGCTTTGCCAGAGAGCTGGTTATTTGGTATAAAGTTTGTGCCTGCTTCTCCCTCTTGCTGGCTAACTCCTTGGAATAGATCAATTTACTTGTCAAAGCACTGGTAAAGATTGCAGCAATCAATATCACAATAAAAGTAAATATATAAGTAGGATCATCTACAGTAAAAGTATAAACAGGTTCAGTAAAAAAGAAATTAAAGGAAAACATTGCAATGATAGATGCCACAATTCCATATACATAGCCTTTAGTGTAACGTGAAGTTAAAAGGACAGATAATATATATATAACTACAAAATTTACTTCTTTAAAACCTAAATGCTGAAAAAATAAAGATAAAAAAGTGGCTGTTATATTAAAGAAAATGGTAATTATTAAATTCAGGAACATATCCTTATCTATTCTTTGAAACAATTCGTGGCTCCTATAGTAAAATATTATCAATGATATTTTCTTTGAAACTGAATAAAACTATATTAACATAGTTTTACAAATTAGGGAGTGTATTTTAGATCACACTCCCTAATTTCTATATTTCAGTAATTATTTACTTCTTATTTCTTTATTTCTTTGATTCTTTGACTATTTCCCTTCTCTTTTCATCCAAAGCGGTTGGTATATCTTTGATAATTCACCCTTGGATCTTTGTTTGTTCAGCTGGGATTTTCAGAAATCGCCTAACCTGTTTTTTGCTTTCAAGCCAACCTCTTTCTGTTTATTCGAAGGGAATGATTAGGCATTCTTTATCTCAATTAAATAGATATATTTTTTATTTGTCAATATTCTATGGACTTTGGACTTAAATATAATAATATTAAATAAGATATAGATAACCACGAACAAGTCTATGGTTTTCTACTCTACGGGTTAATAAAATTGTATAATATTATCTTGTTAGATATGTACGATGTTTATTGGATAATTTTTTAACGATAAGATATAATAATGTTGGATATATAGATAATGCAAGGTATAAAGATATTAAAGTTATGAGTAGGAGGTAAAACCCAAATGGGCTTTTTAGAAAATTCAAAAAAATTAAACAAATTATTAATGATAATTCTATTTATAATACTTATTTCTTGTATTGTTTTCACAGGTACCCCTGTTATGGCTCAATTTAAATCCGGCTCAGCCGTACCTGATTTTGAACTGGAAGGGCTTGATGGCACAAAATATCAATTAGACCAATTTCATAACAAACAAGATCATCTTTTATTATGTTTTGTAAACAATGATAATTCTACTTCTATTGCAAAACTGCAAGATTTAATTTACTTTTTTGAAGACTATCAGCCAAGAGAAACTTATCAGATTATCGCTATTGTGGAAATAGAAGAGGGTAACAAAAACCTAATGGAAGAATTAAATTCTATACAAAATAACACAGAAATACCATTGTTAGTCTTATTAGATAAAAACAATCAAACTATAGAAAGTTTCCAAATTAAAAATTACCCTACTATCTTATTATTAAGACATGATCTAAAAACAAGAAAAGCATATTCTGGTTTTAATACCCGTACAGAAAAAAGCTTTTATCAGTATTTATCCTTTACCTTTACCTCACAGAAGAGTAGCGGCTCCAGTGGATGTGAAGGAGGGGTTTGTGGACCACCAGAGGATGAGGGCGAATAGTCTGATTGATTAGTATAACTGGGGTAAAATAACAAAAAATGAGATATAAAATTTCTAACACTAATAAAAGAGGAAGTTACTTTATATTCCTTATATTAATTTTTACTGTCTTTTTAGCAAGTTGTAACAAAACTGAGCCACCAAAATTGACACTTTCTGAAGAAAGCTGGCATTACGGCGAAGTTACTCCTGATGAAAGACCTGCTCACGACTTCACTATTAAAAATGAAGGCGGGGAAAAATTGATTATTGATTCTGTTTATTCATCCTGCCCCTGTATTCTAGCTGAATTATCTGAAAAGGAAATACAACCAGGCGAAGAAGTCTCACTAAAGACCATTTTTGATCCTACTGGTTATGAAGGAAATGTCAGTAAAAATATTACTATTAAATCGAATGATCCACAAAATCCGGAGAAAATTATAAAAGCAGAAATAACAGTCCTTCGTGTCCCAAACCCTGATATTGAGCTCTCGGAACAAACTTTCGATTTGGGACATATAGCAAAAGAAGAAATGCCTTCGCTTGATTTTACAATTTTTAATACAGGGGATGCTGACCTAATAATTGAAGAAATTGTTACAGAAGGACTTTTTAGTCATAACCTGGAAATACCCTTAACCATACCTCCTGGCCAACAGTTCCAGGGTCAGATAGTTATTGATACTAAGCAATTAAAAGAAGGCAATTTTAGGAAAGCAGTTCGAATCATGACTAATGACCCACAAAATCCTGGAGTATTTTTACGTATCCAGGGTAATATGGAATAAACAATTTTTGTTTTCTTCCTACGCCCCCTAAATTTTGATATAGATTTACAATTAACTCGGAAAAAGGTATATTTATAGTAATTATTAGTTAATACAAACAAAATAGGATTTCAAGGAGCATTTTCTATGTTTTTCCAAATAATTGCCATTTTTGGCAGTCTTATTATTTTTTTATATGGATTACAAAAGACCAATCTAAATCTAAGACAGGCTTTTGGCAATAAATTACAAAACTGGATTAATAAAATTTCATTCCATCCTTCTCTTTCTATATTTTTTGGAATATTTCTAACTTTTACTATGCAAAGTAGCACTGCTGCAACTTCTTTGCTTGTTGGACTTATTAATACTGGAATGATGACCTTGTTTCAGGCATTACAAATTTTAATTGGAACTAGTATTGGTACAACAATTGCCACTCAAATTATTACCTTTAATATTGCACAATATTCCTTTGTCTTAATATTGTTTGGTTATGGGTTAAATGTCTTGAGCAAAAAACGTCGTTATCAATCTTTCGGTGCCGTATTGCTGGGAGTTGGCTTTATATTTCTGGGAATGAATCTAATTTCAGAATTCTCCGAACCTCTGAAAAACAGCCCGGTCTTACTTAATGCTATTTCTCGATTACAGGGAACCCCTCTTTTGGTTTTATTTTTTTCTATTATAATTACCAGTGTTTTACAAAGCAGTACCGCTATGATGGGACTGACTATTTCTTTATCTATGCAGGGAATTATTCCCTTCGAATTGGCAATTCCAATTATACTTGGTTCTCATTTGGGTTCTTGCACAACTGTGCTGTTTGTTGGACTTGGGAAAACAAGTCAAGCAAAGACCCTCACCTTTGGAAACTTATTTTATAAGTTAATAGCTGTTCTATTCTTTTTTTTCTTAATTGAACCTCTCTATACAATCGCAGCTTTTTTGACCCCAAGCCTACCAAGGCAAATTGCTATTGCTCATACTATCATAATTGTCGGAAATGCTTTGTTAGTTTACCCTTTTCTTTCACTCTTTACTACCTTCCTGCAAAAAATATTTCCAAAATCAGCAAAAGAAGAATCTCTTTATAAGCCTAAATTCCTCGATGATAATGTTTTGGAATCTGCTGATTTAGCCCTTTATCTGGCAAGAAAAGAACTAATACGGATGGCAAATACTGTTGATGAAATGTTTGTTGGGATTATGAAGGTATTTTTTAGCCGTGATGAAAATCTACTTTATAAATTGTGTAAGCTTGACAGAGTAGTTGATAATTTAGCAAATGCTATTATCCACTATTTAACAGAAATGAAATTTGATAATTTAACACCTGAACAATCAAGCCAAACTTATGGCTTATTGAATGTTGCCAATGATTTTGAGCATATCGGAGACTTAATCGATAAAGATATTATTCCAATAATTGAAAAACAAATTGATAATGAATTAAAGCTATCAGATGCAGGAATTGCTGAGATTAAGAAACTCTATAAATTAGTGTATCAAAATTTTTACCAATCATTAGGTGCCTTTGCACTAGGCGATAAGCGCCTGGCCCAAAAGGTCTTGCAACAAAAAGAAAAAATAATAGAAAGTGAAGCAAAAATGAGAAGAAGCCATATCGATCGCCTGCATCAAGGAGTTGAATTATCACGACAGACAAGTTCTATTCATTTTGATATGATTAATATTTTAAAACAAATTAATGACCATTCTTCCTTAATTGCTGAAAATGTACTAAATAATTTATAGATATACTTATAATTTAATAATATAAAATTAATAATTTATTTTGAGTAAGAGGAGAATACAATAAGTTATGGCAACAATTATCGCTTTCGGAACACAGCCTGACCAGGTTGAAGCTGGTATGGGTGGTACTATACTTAAATTAACAGAATTAGCTCATCAGGTTACAATTGTTGATTTAACAAACGGTGAATTTTCTAAGAAACAACAGTCTGATAATCGGAAAAGAGAGGCTATCAAGGCTAGTCGTATATTAGGAATTGATGAAAGAATCACTCTAGACTATTCCTATCCTGAACTAGAAAATAACAGAGAGATCCGGGAAGAAGTCTTTGAAATCTATCATAATATGTCACCAGATATGGTATTTATCCCTTACCCGATTGATACTAATCCTGAAAGTGGAATCACTGCCGAAATATGTTATACCTCCTTTAGCCAACTTTATTTACAGAGCACTAACTATACTAAAAAGAAGATTTTTTACTATTTTGCTGCTCCTTTTAGCTATTATCAAAAACCTTCTTTTATTACAGATATTAGCAAAGAAATTGAAATGAAAGTGGAAGCATTAAAATGCTATGAATCTCAATTTGGACAAAACCTGCAGGATAGTCAATTTTTTGAAAGCACTCTTAGCCTTAGTCGTTATTATGGCATGTTAATTGGTACTAAATTTGGGGAATCATTTATTTGTAAACAACCTTTAGAAATCAAAAACATTGAACTGATAACCTAACTCAAAATAACAAAATCAAACTAGATAATTCAATAAATTCGAAAATATCACCATGCCTAACAGGGCAAATGGATAGACGGCTCCATAGCCGGCTGCTGGTTCATCACTACCTACCGCATCAATTGCTGAACCCAGTCCAGGAGTAGAAGTCATACCTCCACAGATTGCACCTGATAACATTATCCAGTTTATTTTAAAAATATATTTGCCAAGAATGAAACCTGAAATCATAGCGATTGACCCAATAAAAATTGAGGCAATAGCCAGAGAAAGGCCTGGTCCTGTTAAGGAATCAATCACTTGATATCCGTACCTTAGTCCAATTGTTGAAAAGAAGAAGGATAGCGTTATTGTTCTTAATAGACCTAAAACTCTGCTATCAATTCTAAAACAAAATGGTCCAATATTACCAATATGTCCTAAAACTAATGCTGCAACCAGCACCCCACCTGTTGTTCCTAAACTAATTTCACCAAATGTAGCAAAAGATACTTTTAAGCTTCCTATCAAAAAACCTATCAAACACACCAAAGAAAAACCACATAAATCAAAATAAACTTCTTTTATTTTTCGGTAATTCTCTTTCTTAATCCCATTTTCTTTTCCCTTTTTATCGTATTTTAACTCTTTATCTAATAATAATTTTTCCCTACCAATATCTATTTTAAAAATGATAGGGAAAAAATTCATAGCAAAAATTACAATAATTACCCCAAAAGGATAAGCTACAGCATATCCGGTCCCGACACCTGCTTCTGCGAGCTGGACAAAATTATTTTTTTGTTCCTGTGATAGATAAATATTATCCTGATTTTTTAAATCTTTGTTTTTCCCAACAATATCTAGTATTTTTTGTTTTTCATAATCACTCAATAATTCATAATTTTCCATACATTGAAAAGAATGAACTCTGGCAGCTTCAATAGAAGCTGCCAGCCCGGGTGAACTAGTTAAAGCACCTGTATATACTCCGCTATAATAGTAAGGATTATCCATTGTAATAACCTGACTAATGCTATAAGTACTTGCTGCCCCAATAAAGGTAATTACAAAGCCTAATATTACAAATTTTATTCCATAAATCTTTATTATTCTCCCCACATCTTTAGAGGCGAGCAATCCAACAGAAGCAATGAATAAGACAAGAAATAAATTAAAAAATCCTTTATCAATAATATCTTTGGCTAAAACATCCTGAGCAATCTGATAAAACTCACTGTCTGCTTCTATGTTATTAATATGATTAACTACAGCCCACCCTAACACAATTCCTACAAACATACTTCCTGAGGTGCTAAAACTAAATCGCCCAAACTTAAGATTACCCAAAACCATACCAATAAAAACAGTAATAATCATCAAAATAACTGGATTAGTAATAAATGCAATCATCACTGAATATACCAACTAATTAAAAAATTCATGTAAATCTTGACCCTATAATAACCAATTTATTTATTATATCATTCTATTACATTTTATTTGTGATATTTTGAACAAGTTTTATCAGGTATTCCTTTTTGTTAATTTCAGGATTAATAATTACTTTCTCTAAAATGATTTCAAGAATTTCTCCGATTTTCTTGCCTTCTGGTAAACCCATTCTAATTAAATCATCACCACTAATTGCTAAATCCTTTATACTTAACGGTGGTTTTTTCTCTATTTCTTCTTTTATTAATTTTTCTTCTTCTTTCAAATACTCCATTTGAAGCTTTTTGTTCTCCTCTAATAGTAAAGCCTTCTTTAATAAGAAAATCCTCCAGATGTTCACTATTCCAAATCGTGCCAGAATAAAGCGTACTTTTATATCATTGTTAAAAATCAATTCCTGCCATTCATTATTTAAAAGAATTCCTACTATTTTAATTGTTTCATTCGGAAATCGAAGAAATTTTATAATTGGCAGGTAAAACAGATATGCGTCTTTACAGGAACCATAATACAATCTTCCAAACAAGGCAAGCTTAGACGGCAAATCCTTCTTTAACTCTTTTATTCCTCTAAAAATAAGTTTATTTTTCGCTGTTTTGCTAATTTGATTCTTTTTAATATCATCAAGCCCAAAAATATAACGGTCTAAATCAAACTTACATAATAAATGAAGACCTTGTTTTACCTCTCGGCTATCTAAAATAAAGGTTAGCTCTGTTTTTATTCTTTCTGGACTAACAAGTCTTAATAAAAAAGCATTTTTCTTTATACTTGTTTTAACTTCGGGAACCATAATAAAAGAAAGCTCGCAGGATAATCGAATAGCCCTTAACATTCTTAAGGGATCTTCTGTAAATCTTATATCTGGATTGATACTATGAATAATTTTTCTTTCTAAATCGAGTAACCCGTTAACCAGGTCAAATAAACCTTCATCCGGACTCCAGCATATTGCATTAATAGTAAAGTCCCGGCTTTTCAAATCATCTTCTATTATTCGATATAATTCTTTCTTTTTATTTTTTAACCCATGATGATATCCAATTCTTCTAAAGGTAGATACTTGATATTCAGTATGATCTAAAATAATTGAGATTGTAAGAAAGCTTTTCCCAATCAAAAAAGTTTTATATTGATAAAAAATCTTTTGTATTTGTTTCGGTTTTGCATCTGTCACAACATCCCAGTCTCTAACAGTTCTCTGCAACAACAAATCTCTTACACAACCACCTACCAGAAATGATAAATGCCCTGCTTTTTTTAGTTTTCTAAGTATAAACAAAACATTCGCCGGAATATCTTTCTTATTAATTTTTGGTTTATCATTATAAAATCTATTCATTTTTCTACAATATCCATAAATATTTTTTGATTTTTTGGTTGTAAAAATTATTTTATTAATATATTTATTATTTTATGCATTTATTTTTAAAAAAACAAAAATAAATTATCCACTTTTGCTGTCAATAACTTTAGAAAATGTCACCTAAAATGGTAGCTAATTATCGCCAGATAATGTCACCTTTAGGAGTATTAATTAAATCATAACTGGATTTAGT
>CAYOLB010000058.1:0-2565 GCA_964404675.1 uncultured Atribacterota bacterium
CAAGATAATGCAATAATAGAAGAATAGGAAAGTAAAGGGAGGTGGCAGTTGATTTTACGACTATGAGACTATGGAAAGAAGTCCGGCTTTTACTCTGGAATTTTGGTTGATTTTGAGGTGAGGACTATTTCCCTTTTTTCTGTCATTGCGATAATTATTTCCCCTCTTTATCATGTGAGGGTGCATTTCTTTTGTCATCGCAAGGAGCCTTTTTCTTTTTTCATTGCCAGCAATATTTTTCTTTTCTGTTGTTGTGAGGACTATTTCCCTTTCTTTTGTCATTGCGAGGATTCTTCTTCTGTCATTGCGAGGAGCGCAGCGACGAAGCAATCTCATCCAATTATTCCCGCAAAAGATTAAACGATAAACATAAAATTGCAAATATCATTCGTTGTCAAAATAAATGAAACCAACGAAAAATTTTCTTATACTTTGCTGTGAAAAGAATTACCAGAATACATATATAGATAGAGTAATATTGATGATTATGGAATTAAAAGAATTGAAAAATATTTTTGCAAAGAAATCATTTAAATAACGTCATATCTTTTGCATACTTATAGTTAATCAATTGTTTTTCTTTTGTTGCTTTCCAGGCTTTTTCTAGATGTGAATATTCAGATATTTCTTCAGAAGTAAGAAATTTAAAAGATTTCAGGACTTTATTGATACTGTTCATCTCGTCTTTGGAAAAGATAGATAAATTTGGCTTTTCCAAAGGCTTGATTGTTTCATACTCTTCTATGTATTCCTCAGAAGACTTAACATAATCTACTTTGTAGGTAATATATTTATCGGATAATTCTCCTAATAGTAGTTCATATTTTATTGGTGTAGGCCCATAATGGTTTTTCAGATATTTTAATCCACTTATGGAGAGGGTATAGTCATGAAAATGGATAAAATCAGAGTAAAATAATAATTTCATAAGTTTTGTTTTAAAGAGCCGATTAAATTTTAAGGCAAAGAATAGAATCATGTTTACCATTTTTTCATAATTAAACTGGGTAAAACCACAATATTCATCCAATACTTCATTAAAATATTTTTCTTCAATTTTTTCTTCAATTTTTTTATCTATATCCTTGGTCATGATATTTTGAATATTATTTTTAATTTGCAGATAATCCTTTTGATTTATTCTATCTTTGTTTTCTTCTAACAGTTTTTTCATATTATTGGGATTTTGCAATAAAACAAGATAATCATTATGAGACCTATCTTGTAAAGCCCCACTTTCATAACGATGAATGGTAATTTCACCCCAACCTAAAATACGAGAAAAAGCTCTCTGGCTTAACCCATATCTACCCCTAATATTTCTTATTTGCGAAGGTGTTAGCAGACCTTTTTTCTCACGATATTGATTGTATATTTTTTCTAAGTTTTCATCTTCCAACTTTTCATCAATCATCTCTTGATTATTAGCCATATTAATTCGAACTTTTTCAATTATTTTAATCGGTTCGCCTTTGATTTCATAAGTAGCTTTTCTCTTAATAATTCTAGTATTATTTTTATTAATTACCATTTTTCTTTACCTCCTGGAGATAGAAAAGAGAATTTTCATTTAAAAGGAAATTTCATAGGATGTTTTGCAATATGAAAAGATATGCATACTACTTTTTCGTTATTTTTGTTTTCCCTTATTTTTAATTTAATATATATTATTTTATTTTGGATACTTTTACCAAATATCCAGATTGATTCGCCTCTATAATTTACTTGATCTAAATCTTCTATAGGTCCTTCCGAGTAATCCTGCGGCAGTAAACTTAGAAGTTCACCTTTTACTAGTTTATAATTTAAGCCTAATTCAATCAGTGTTTCCAGGTTTTCTTTACGAGTGCCCATAAATTCATAGTAACCTTGTGAAATAATTTTTTTTATTTTAAATAAGATAAATTTAATAATTTCAATATTTGGCTGAATTTAATTATCCCCCAAATTTAAATTGTTATCATATGATAACAATATTATACTATAATTATATTTTTTTGCAAGCATGAAAATCACAAAATCCAAGATATGAAGTAAAATTAGCTATTTGCTGTTGGTATTTGGTTGTTAGAGGAAATACCATATAAGCCTTCAAGAGTAGAATGCTGGAATATTGGAATAATGTACCGAGTATAGAGCTTAAAGAATTAGAATACATTTCTAACTAATTACGATTTTTCAACTACATATACGATACTGACGACGCGATACTTTTTTATAAATGTATGAGATTGTCTAATTAGTCGATAGTGGTTGGTAGTTAGTATTTAGTTAAAAACAATTGAATACAGTAAAAAGTAAATTGTACTCTTCCATATTCCATTATTCCAAATTATATAACTTTAAGTAATCAACTTTTCTTTTTTTCCAAAAACAATATAATGTAGAATTCAGAAATGGGTAAAGAGATAAATATCGGTGAAAAAAATTAAATAAAAAACAATCCCGCCGGGAAAAGTTGCCCGACGGGTATTTGCATTAGGTAATACTATTCAGGTATAACCATATCTTCACTCAATTTGATACTGTGTACTTTGATTTCAGATACATCATTCTCATTCCCCC
>CAYOLB010000059.1:0-2028 GCA_964404675.1 uncultured Atribacterota bacterium
TACGGTTTTTCTGGAATAAAACAAGCCTATCAAACCGGAAAGGGCATTATTACCCTGAAAGCCAGGATTATTACAGAAAATTTTGAAAAGAAAAACAAAGCAGCAGCTCCAGTATTGGTGGTAAAGGAATTACCATATCAGGTAAATAAAGCCAATTTGGTAGAGGACATTGCTTCTTTGGTTCAGGATAAAAAGATACCCGAAATTTCCGCCTTAAGAGATGAATCTGACAGAAACGGCATGAGGGTTGTAATTGAATTAAAGAAAAATACTAATGTAAATGTAGTTTTAAATAAACTATATAAGCATACTAAATTACAAACATCCTTTGGAATCAACATGCTGGCAATTGTAGACGGTAGACCAAAGCTTCTTAACTTGCGAGAAGCTCTCAATTGCTTTTTAGCGCATCGTAAGGACGTAGTGGAACGGCGCTCCCGGTATGAGTTGGCCCAGGCCAGGGCTAGAGCCCATATTTTAGAGGGACTTAAAATTGCCCTTGCCAATATTGATGAAGTAGTTCAGATTATCAAACAGTCAAAAGATGTGGAATCAGCCCATAATAGTCTGAAAAGGCGTTTTAACCTGAGTGACAAACAGGCTCAGGCAATTTTGGATATGCGTTTGCAAAGGCTTACTTCGCTAGAAATAAAAAAATTAAACGAAGAATATGGAGAATTAATCAAGAGAATTGCCTACCTGGAAGATATTTTAGAAAACGAAAGAAAACTCATGCTCACTATTAAAGATGAGCTGTTGGAGTTAAAGAAAAAATTTGCCGATAACCGACTTACCCAAATTGTTCAAGAAGAAAAGGAATTTGAAGTAGAAGATTTTATTGCTGAAGAGGATATCGTAATAACCTATACCAAAGATGGTTATTTGAAGCGATTACCCTTGAACACCTATCGTAAACAAAGAAGAGGCGGTCGGGGCATCATTGGAATGGGAGTAAAAAAAGAAGATTTAGTAGACAACCTATACATTACTACCAATCTGCATGATATTTTATTCTTTTCAAATAAAGGAACAGTATATAGACGGAAAGCATATCAAATACCTGAAGGAGGAAGAACTTCAAGAGGTATTGCAGTAGTAAATCTCCTGGGAATCAAGAAAGATGAACGTATTAGCACAGTTATTCCGATACGTTCAGAGGAAATTGATAAATCTAAGGAAGAAAATAAATGGTATCTTTATATGGCAACTAAGCACGGAAAGGTCAAAAAGACGCCTCTAAGCGCCTTTGCCAGTTTAAGAAATAAAGAGATTATTGCTATCTCACTTAATACTGCTGATGAATTAATTAGAGTGAGATTAGCCAGAGATGCGGATAATGTTATTTTGAGCACAAGAAAAGGAAAATCTACTTACTTTTCAGGTAAAAACATTCGTTCGATGGGCAGAACTGCCATGGGATGTCGCGGAATGATATTATCAAAAGACGATTACCTACTTGATATTAGCCTGGTTAACCCTGATTCTGATGAAGACCTGGTTTTGATTACCGAAAACGGTTCTGGCAAAAGGACTCCCCTAAAATCTTACCGTTTGGCTAAAGGAAGGGGTTGTAAAGGGGTTAAATCCATACGCCCAAGTAAAGACCGTGGAGAGGTGGTATCTGTGAAGGTTGTTAACGAAAGAGATGAATTGGTTATTATCAGCCAGAATGGTATTATTATTAGAGTCCCGGTAAGGGAAATCAGCCAGACTGGAAGGAATTCGATGGGTGTAAAAGTTATGAATTTAGACCAGGATGATAAGGTTGCTAGCGTAGCAACTGTTCCCCAATCCAGGGTCATAGAATAACATTTTAATATAATTATATTTTCTTTTGACAAAAAAGAAGTCCAGTGATAAAATAACTGAAAATTTATATTGAAAAACCGATGAAGGGAAGAGTAGGATGCTTGGAAATTGATATAAGTATCTGAAGACCAACCTGGAGGTTAAGATAAATGAGCTGTCCAGACAATCTGTTATAATTATAGTAGAATTTTTTGATTGTTTGGAAAATAAAGTGGAACC
>CAYOLB010000060.1:0-4129 GCA_964404675.1 uncultured Atribacterota bacterium
TTTAAAATATATTCTATACTTGATAAATACTTTACTCCAGTTGATCTTGTATGTGTCACAAGGCATAACCAAACCTCGAATACTGGTATCTGGCACGAAAGAGCAAAGAGATATAATTTTTATCTAAGAGGATTTAAATATTTAATAATAATGAAAAAGTAAAAGAGAATAATAAAGGTGATAAAACAAGGCGATATTATTTCTTATATCGATATGTGCAAAGAAGAAGGGGTTAATCTTCAAAGGGGAATGAATTTTAGATTAAAAGGTGGTTTTAGTGTTATTTTAATGAGTCTTCGATATGGAGCCCCTTATGCTGACCGGATAGAAGAAGAAGGTAAAATATTAATTTATGAAGGGCATGACATGCAGTCTAAAAAAGATGGACCAAACCCTAAATTAGTTGATCAGCCTTTCAGAAATCCAGGTGGCAGTTTAACTCAAAACGGTCTTTTTTATCAATCTACAAAAAACTATAAAAATGATAAATACAATAAAGAGCCAGAACTTGTTAAGGTATATGAAAAAATTAAGCCTGGAATTTGGGTTTATAATGGTATATTTAAACTCATAGATACTTGGCAAGAATTTATAAATGCACGCAAAGTGTTCAAATTTAAACTTAAATTATTAGATAATGAGACTATCGTAAAGAATGATATTCATGATATCGACCATAATAGAATTATTCCTACTTCAGTTAAGTTAGAAGTATGGAAAAGAGACAAAGGAAAATGTGTTATATGTGGTAGCACAAATAATCTACATTTTGATCATATATTACCTTATTCGAAAGGTGGGTCCTCTCTCGTAGCTGAGAATATCCAACTACTATGTGCAAGACATAATTTAGAAAAAAGGGACAAAATAGAATAGTAAGATAATAAAAATCTTTATTTGACATCCCCTTTTTTTTCATTTAAACTGTAGAAAATTATATTTATATTTACACTATAGGTGAAATAGAAATGCAAACATCAGATTTGTTAAAAAAAATCAACATTCCCAGACACAAACTTTATTACCTAGAACAGAAAGGCTACATTAAACCGAAACGGCTTCCCAAGGGCGACATTGAGGCACGAGAGTATTCCGAAGAAGACTATCAAAAAATTGAAGCGATATGGCAGTTCTTAAAACGCGGATTTAAACACAAAGTAGCCTATCAGAAAGCAATGGAAAAACTCAATCACAATTAATCTTTAATTAGCAACCAAAAGGTAGATTAATTAGTTAATGGTAAAAATAAAATCCAAGACAAATAAAATGCCTAAAATTATTGCTGTTGCCAACCAGAAAGGCGGTGTTGGCAAAACCAATGTTGCCTTTAATTTAGCCGGTGCTCTGGCTGAAGCCGGTGAAAACCTTCTCCTGATAGATTTGGACCAGCAGGGAAACCTTTCCTCAGCATACCTGGATAAAATCTATGAACTGAAATACACAATAGCTGATCTTTTTTTAGAAGAAAGTTTAAAAATCTCTCAGGTGATCCAAAAAACTGCCTTTGAAAATATTGATATCATCCCATCAAATATATCCTTGAGCAAAATTGATTTACAGCTTTCCGGTGAGCCGGACGCTCAATATTTCTTGGCAGACAAGTTGGAAGATTTGAATAATAAATATTCTTATATTATTATCGATTGCCCTCCCAGTCTGGGATTGGCTACCAGGATTGGTTTGGTTGCAGCCAGACAAGTGCTTATTCCTCTGGAATGTCAGGAATGGGCCGTTAAAGGCACTGTTTACCTAAGAGGAACCATTAAAAGAATTCAAAGAAGAGCAAACCCTAAACTTGAAATACTGGGCTATCTGATCAATAAATTTGATGGCCGTCGTAAATTAGAAGAAATTTATCATGAAAATATCATTGAAAGTTTTAAAGAGAAGGTGTTTAAAGTGGAATTAAAAAACAGCATTAAGTATACTGAAGCCTCTACATTTAAAAAACCAATAAATTATTATTTACCTTCTTCTGAACAGGCAGAAAGCTTCAGAAAACTTGCCCGGGAGATTATTAATCATGGCTAAAAAAAAGGAAAATTTATTAAGACAGTTTGCCAAAGATAGCTTTGGTACTATCACTGAAGAAGAAAAAGAAACGGAAGAAAAGCAAAAGAAAGGAATCCGGGAAGGAACCAAAGGTATTTCCGGAGCCCGGATTATTAATATCGAAAGAATCCAGTCCGATCCGGACCAGCCACGAAAAACCTGGGATAATAAAAAACTAAATGAATTAGCTGTCTCTATAAAAAAACACGGTGTTCTTCAGCCGATTATCGTCGAATATATTGAAGAAGAAGACTATTTTAAAATAATTAACGGGGAACGGCGTTACCGTGCTTCTAAAATAGCCGACCTTAAAGAACTACCCTGTCTTATCCGTAACATTGATCAAAAAATAAAATTAATCCATCAGTTGATTGAAAATATCCAAAGACAAGATCTTCCCCCTATTGAAGAAGCCGAATCAATACAAACTTTAATTCAAGCCAGGAAAATAGAAGAACCTGATTACTCTCAAAGAGAAGCTTCCCGGGATTTAGGCCTTCCCAAAAGCTATATCAATGAGATGCTGACCTTGTTAAAACTTCCCGAGGATATAAAAGAGAGTGTCCGAACATCGGACACCATACCCAAAAGCCTATTATTATTGCTTCTCCGGCAAAGTGATGAAAAAAATATACGGACATTTTATCACCAGATCAAAGAAGGTAATTTAACAGTCCGTGAGGCGAAGAAAAAAATAACAAAGGATAAAAAAGATTCAGGCAGGCCTAAAAATTATGAATATAAGTTTGAATCACCAGATAAAGCCTTTACTTTAAAGATAAAATTTAATAAATCTCAGGTAGATTTAGAGGAAGTAACTGAAGCTTTAAAACAGGCTTTAGATAATATTAATCAACAATAAAATACTGTTAAACTTAACAAACTTTTTAGCAGATTGTGCCGCTTGATATTTAAATGGAGGTAAAAATATGTTCTTTAAATCATATACCTTTACCTGGTGGCAAATAGGAATATTTAAACTGGCTTTACTATCTATCGGGGTTGCTATCGGAGCCTATTGGTCTGAATTTTTTAAAAATTATTTAGGTCCCCTAATTATTATTGTAGTGATTGCCAGTACATATATTATATGTATGTCTCTAAAACAATTAAAGTAAAAAAATATAAAGGCATTAAGAGAGTGTCCGAACACCGGACACTGTACTCAAAGGCTTATATTTATTGACTTTGAGTAGTAATAATTAAAAAAATAAAAAATCTTTTTATTAAAAAAATTACAATTAAAGGCATGGTGCTAATGAACTCTCTTTTTATATTTATTGATGAATCAGGAAATTTTGATTTTTCTCCAACTGGTACGAAATATTTTGTATTATCTGCAGCAACTACAATAAATCCTTTGGGTAAAGAAATAATAGAAAAAATCAAATACAGTTTAATTAAAGATGGAATAGATATAGAATATTTTCACGCTGCTGAAGATAGACAATTTATAAGAGATAAAATTTATAATGTTATTGAAAATTTAAACGATATCGAAATAGACTCGGTTATTGTTCAAAAAAATAAAGCAAATCCTTCTCTTTATGAGATAGATAAAAAGAAAAAATCAAAGAAGGGAGTAAAAATATATACTTTGGCATTGCGTAATTTACTTCAATATATTTTTCGGAGATATGGTAATTCATTAAATATAGAAAAAGTTATTGTTGTTTTGAGTTCTATTTTTGATAAAAATAAAAGAGAATCAATTAAAAAAAATGACCACCCTACCTATCTTGCGAAGAGACCCCTGGTCTCTTATCAGTAGGGTGGAACCTTTAAATCTAATATTATTTTAGGGATTATTTATAAAAAAGTCAAATTTTTTTAAAAAATACTCTTGACATTTAATAAAGTTATTACTGGATTTTAAAACAAAAAATATTAAAAATATATAGCTATAGCAAAGATATTACCGTAGTTTGGATTAAGGAATACTTATTTTTTATTTAAGAGATAATAGGTTTTAAATCAATAAAATTAAAATATTCCTGACAAATTATACTGGACTATAAAGTAAAATATAGTGGTGATGGAAGTAAAAAATATATAGAAAATTGGGTTGAAATTTAAC
>CAYOLB010000061.1:0-3230 GCA_964404675.1 uncultured Atribacterota bacterium
CAAGCCTGGGGAGAAGAAGGCCTGAGTTTTTCTGATTCAAACGAGGTAGTTAGAAAAGCTGCAATTGATAGAATTAAAGAGCAAATAAAATTTGCTTCTCGTTTTAATGCCCAGGTTATTATTGGTTTGATCAGGGGGGTTATTAAAGAAGGTATTTTTCGGGATGAAGCCGAGAAATGGACTATTGATAGTTTAAGAGAATGTGCTGAATTTGGACTGGAAAAAAATGTGAGATTAACACTGGAACCTGTAAATCGATATGAAAGTAATTTTATTAATACCTTACAGGAGGGTGCAGAATTTATTGATAGGATAGGAGTATCGAATATAGGTTTATTAGCAGATACCTTTCATATGAACATAGAAGAAACTTCCATATATGATAGTATTGTTAAAGCAAAAAACTATATCACCCATGTACACTTTGCTGATAGTAATCGTTGGGCGCCAGGATATGGACATCTTGATTTTCTAAAAATAGTTGAAACATTAAAAGAGATAAAATACCAGGGATATCTTTCAGCAGAAATTCTCCCCTTGCCAGACCAGGATTCTGCTGCTGAGATGACTATAAAGACTTTAAACAGAATTAATTTTTAATCCTGGGGAAATAATAATCTTATTTAACTTCTTCCAAGAAATGTTTTTAAAAATATTTATTATTAGTTGATTATACTAAAATCAAATGTATTTTTTAGATTTATATGCCATACAGGTAGAAAGAAGAAGAATTAAAGATTCTTTGACAAAAATTGAAGAATATTTGACAAGAGTAAATTTGTTTTTTATAATAATTAATATAGAAACATATTCTGTATTATAGAAAACTATTGAAATTAAGGTAAGAAGATGGTAAAGACAACGCCAAATTATCCTATTAAAGTATTAACAAAAACATTTGCTGTATTAGATGTCTTATTAGAGCAAAGATCTCCTATGAGTATGAGTGAAATTAGTGAAAAACTGAATTATTATCCCAGCACTGTTCATAGAATACTTGATACTCTAAAATATGGTGGATATGTAGAACAAAATCCAAATAATCAAAAATATCAGTTAGGTTTAAAATTATTAGAGTTGGGAATGGCAAAAATTAATCAGATTGACCTGGTAAAAGAAGCCAAGCCCTATCTCAGAGAACTGGCAAAAAAATGTGATGAAACTGTGCATCTAGCAGTTTTAGAAGATACCAATGTACTTTACCTGGCAAAAGAAGAATCATCACAAACTATTAGAATGATTTCTTATGTAGGTAAGAGGGCACCATTACATTGTACTGGATTAGGCAAAGTTTTATTGGCAAATTTACCTTTACAGGATAGAGATAGAATTATTGATAGAATAGAGCTTTCTCGTTTAACCAAAAATACAATTACAGATAAAGAAAAATTACGTGAAGAGCTTGATGTGATAAAAGAAAAAGGATTTGCTTTAGATGAAGAAGAAAATGAAAATGATGTCCGCTGTATTGCCGGTCCTATAAGAGATTATAAAGGTAGAGTAGTTGCTGCAGTGAGTGTTTCAAGCCCTAATTATAGGTTAAACAAAGAAAAACAAGACTATATAAAGGAAGCGCTTATTAATACTGTTAAAGGAGTATCTTCGCGTTTAGGGTTTATTTCGGATAATTAATTTTTTAAAAAAACAAAAATTTGACAAAATTATTTTTATTTTTTATAATTATATTAATATAGAAAAGTATTCTACAATGTAGAATTTTTTAATACTAGTTATAAAAATTAAATATAGTTAATTATCATAATAATCTGGAGTCTAAAAATGAATGATGTTCTTGAAAAGATTAGAAAACTCGGGATTGTACCTGTCATAAAAATTGAAGACTCAAAAGATACTTTGTCACTAGGAAAGGCTCTTGTTGAAGGAGACCTTCCCATTGCCGAAATTACCTTTAGAACTGTCTCTGCTGAAAAATCTATTAAAACCCTGACTGATAAGCTTCCTGAACTTTTAGTAGGAGCCGGAACAGTTTTAACGGTTGAGCAGGCTAAAAAAGCAGTAAATGCTGGTGCTAAATTTATTGTGTCCCCAGGATTTAATAGTAAAATCGTTGACTATTGTTTAGAGAACAATATTGTTGTAACCCCGGGAGTTAATAGCCCTACACAGGTTGAAATGGCTTTAGAAAAAGGACTTGGAGTAGTTAAATTTTTCCCAGCTGAAGCTTCCGGAGGTTTGACTTTTCTCAAAGCAATCTCTGCACCCTATTCTGATATAAAATTTATTCCAACTGGTGGTATTAACCCAGCCAATTTATTATCTTATCTTTCACATCCAAGTGTATATGCATGTGGTGGTAGCTGGATGGTCAAATCCGATATTATAACATCAGGGAATTTCCAGCAGATAACAAATTTAGCAAAAGAAGCAGTCTCAATCATGCTGGGTTTTCAGTTGGTTCATCTTGGTATTAATGAAAATAGTCCTGAGGAAGCCTTAAAATCTGCAGACCAGCTTTCCCAAGTTTTTAATTTTCCTGTAAAAGAAGGAAATAGTTCTATCTTTGTTGGCGAAGGCTTTGAATTAATGAAAAAAAAATATCTGGGCAAACATGGCCATATTGCAATAGCAACTAACGACATACAAAGAGCCATCTCTTACCTAAACAGAAAAGGAATAAATACTTTAAAAGAAACTGCTAAAGAATCCAATGGAAAAATTAAGGCTATTTACCTTGATTTGGATATTTCTGGTTTTGCTATTCATCTGATGCAAAAATAATATGCAAAGGAGAAAAAAATGGAAAAGGGGAGATATATAACATTTGGCGAAATCATGTTAAGACTTAAATCCCCTCAAGGTGAAAGATTTTTTCAAAGCCCCCTTCTGGAAGCTACTTTTGGAGGAGGAGAGGCCAATGTTGCAGTCGGTCTGGCCAGGTTAGGTCTTGATGTGTCTTATGTTTCCGTTATTCCTGAGAATCCTATTGGTGAGGCCTGCATAAGAGAGTTAAACAAGCAGGGTGTTCAAACTTCTTCCGTGTTAAGAAAAGGGGATAGATTGGGTATTTATTTCCTGGAAAACGGTTCAAATCAAAGACCCTCAGTTGTTGTCTACGATAGAGCCCATTCAGCAATTGCTGATGCATCAAAAGAAGATATTAACTGGGATAAAATTTTCGAAGAAGCAAGCTGGTTTCATATATCCGGCATTACTCCCGCTATTTCTCTTTCAGCAGCTGAACTCTCGTTACAAGCAGTAAAAACAGCAAA
>CAYOLB010000062.1:0-2727 GCA_964404675.1 uncultured Atribacterota bacterium
AATTGAATATACTTTTAATTAGAGAATCCTAAATATCAATAATCTAATATCATAAAATATTTCATCTCTAACTTCTGAAAATACTAGTGATAACGCTTCCAGTTTTACGAAATCTGGAATTGGACTGATCATTTTTATTAAACCTATAATAATATGTAACAACCTTTTTCTGACATTTCCCCAATCTTTGGTCCACTTTTTAAGTTAGTATCTAGGCCTATTTGAGGGTTCCCCAAAAACTAGTCCATCCATAATGTCAGTAATCCGGCACATCGAGCTTTATACTTCTATTAATCTTAGGGAGGTTGGTCATGTTGGCTGGTGCATAGCTTGGCTGCCCCGGATTGCGAAATTTCGAACCAAATTTTAAAAATATTAAAAAATATTATTGATTTTTAACTACAGTCTCATAACTATGAAAGCACTAATTATAAAAATACTAAATCTGCAATTTTAATATTCTACTATTTTTTAGAAAAATTATCGGTTTAATTGAGAATAAAAACCTTTACGTTCTCACCTACCTGTAAAATATTTTTTGATATATCAACCATTTCCAAAGTTATCTCCTCATCCGTTTCAGCTAAAAGCTCACCTAAATTAATATTGCCATTTTCCTTTAATATAGAAAGCTTATTAGATTTAATTTGTAATTCTTTACCATTATCCATTTCAATGGTAATCCCTTCATAATCCTTCCACTCTTTAGTCTCATAATTAACAATCTCTCGGCCCTCTACTCTAAAGAAATTTCCCCCAACTGGTGCATAAATCTTTAGATTACTGTTGAAAGAAATTATTATTTTGTTTGCTGAGCCTTGTTCTGAAAAACTAATCTTCTCAATATCTTGAGGATCAAATGGAAAAGGAATTTTAATCTTACCTTCAACCTTATATTCTTTTTGTAAAAATTCTATTACACTGGAATCCAAAACAACAAAACCTTTATAGAATATACCAACTTTTTCATTTTCTCCAATCCCATACATACCAGAGCTGTCAGTTAAGTAAGAACTATCTTTTTTATTAAAAACCAGTCCATTAATATCAGGAGCTTCATCTTGAGCAACTTCTAAATTAGTAGTTTTTTCTTCTCTTACTTTTTCTAAATCCAAGTCACTCTCTATCTTTATCTGCTGTTTTATTTCACTATTATCAGGAGCTATATAAATAAACCTACCCTTATCATCACGAAGAAAATTATTAAAGGAAAAATCTAGGTTTATTTCTTCTCCTGTAAGGTTTGCCATCATAATAACTTGAAAATTTTCTTTAATAAAAGGATTAATTCTGTTTAAATAAGATTTTTCTATTTCTTCGCTCTGTTCTATTTCCAAGAATGGGTAACCTAAAACTATTCTCTCAAATTCTTCTTGTCCTTCTATTAAATTATTAGGAAAATCATTATTAGGGATTAAACATTCTTCAGGGTTCCTAAAATTGAATAAAAGAGAAAGGCGCTCTTTAATAAAAGAAATATCCGGATACTTAACATTATTATTCTCAAGTGGTTTATAACCATAAGAAACCATTCCGTTATCCGGAGAAAAAGGAGAAAAAATAATAGTTCCTGAAGGTAAATCCTTAAAACCCATCATTGAAAATGGCGCTTTAGCAAGAATTACAGGAGTTATAGCCTTTATCTTCTTGATTGTACCACCTTTACTAATATTAAAAGGAATAGGTAGTTTTATCCCCCCATTTTCCCAATTATTAAGTGTTAATTCATCATTATCTGCTAGCTGTTCTCTCACTTCCTCAAGAGTAGTTTTTTTATACAAACCTTTCCATTCTGATTTTAATACTTCAGCTGTGTGCTCATATCTTCCTCTATTCTCATTCCAATAACCAACAATCGAATTGTCATTGTAACATAGATATTCCCATCTGCCATTTTGGAAAACCGGCTTTAAACCCTCAATATTAAGGCCATTAAAAGTTATTTCTGAATTACTTTCTTCTTCAGTAAAATATTTTTCCTGGGACTCTTCAAGCTGAACAAAGCAGGCTGGAAGTATTATTCCTATTATTATTGTAATGATTATTGTGATATAAATTTTTACAAATCTATTTTTCATATCTTTAGAAATATATTCTTTCTATTTTTTATGTTTTATACTAAATTAAATTTTACTGCCCCTGCCCCGGGTTGCGAAATTTCGAACCAATTTTTACTTATAGTAAACTACCCCCGACTGAAGTCGGGGGCTTTTAATTTTATTCCCCAAGTTCGAGTTTCAGTTGTCCAGTGTCCTCTCTATATTGATATTCTACATAATCCATAATCGCTTTTTCATTAAGTCCTACCGTGGATACACAGTAGCCTCTTGACCATATTCCCCCTCTTCCGTATATTGCCTTTTTCATAAAATCAAATCTCTCTTTAAGTTTCTTTCCACTCAATGACTTCATGTATTTTACGACACTGGAAACTGAAACTCTTGGCGGTATTACTATTATCATATGAACATGGTCAGTCTGCACATTTACCTTTCTTACCTCGATATCTTCGTCTATTCCATCCATGTTTTTGAAAATCTTCTCTAGATATTCCTTTACACCTTTTATCAATATCTTCCTACGATATCGAGGCGTCCAGACTATATGGTACTATGTGTTGTATACCGAATGGGTACTTTTTCTAAATCTCATTTATACCCATTATACTACGTCTGGACAGCCTATCCATCACCAGACTGAAGTCTGGTGGTTTAACTGCAGACTAAA
>CAYOLB010000063.1:0-1719 GCA_964404675.1 uncultured Atribacterota bacterium
GAGAAGAGTAGTAGTGAAAAGATAGCGAACCTCTCAGCAGGCGAGTGTGGGGTAAAAGACCAGGTCAGTCTAAGGAGGGAAATTATTCTATAATATATTGGAAAAAATACACCTAACAGTGTTATTATAATAAATACAATTTCAATCATATAGATTAAAAGGGAAGATAAGAATAAAAAGATAAGAGTTTTTATTTTAAATAGTGTTTATTCTAAGTTCAATGAAATGTCCAAAGGAGGCACAAGTAATGAAATTAATTATAAAAGGTAAGCATATTGATGTAACTGATTCAGTGGAAAGTTATATTAAAAAGAAAATGAAAAAATTGGACAAATATTTTGATCAAATTATGGATGCAACGGCAACTGTAAGCGTAGAAAAGAATAGGCAAATATTTGAAGTAACCATGCAGGCAAAGAAGGCCATTATAAGAGCAGAAGAGGAAAGTGATAGTATTTATACCTCAATTGATAGAGTAGTTGAAAAGCTTGAAAGGCAAATCATTAAATATAAAGAAAAGCTTTATAGCAAGTCTTTCGGTGAACAAAATAGAGTAAAAGAACCCAGACCAACAGAGGATAAAGAAATAGACACAAATAACCAGGACTCGGAGGATATACAAATTGTAAAAACAAAAAAGTTTGTTATTAAACCAATGTCTCCTGAAGAAGCCTGTTTACAAATGGAATTATTAGGTCATAGCTTTTTTGTTTTTAATAACGAAGCTACTGACCAGATCAATGTGATATATAAAAGAAAAGATGGTAATTATGGTTTAATAGAGCCTGAAATATAAAATAGAGAAAGAGGGGATCTAATGAACAATATTCCAGTAAAGGATTTTAGAAATTTTATTATTTCACCTCGCTTTGCTTCCAAGGTAGAAGAAATTGAAAAATCCATCAATAAACTGAATGGTGTATTATTTTCCAAAATTGTATTGGCAAAAAATCAGGAGATAAAGGAAATCCATATTATTACCAAGGATTTCTGTAATCCGAAAAAAATAAGCAGAGATATTGAGTCCCTATTAATTGCTCAATACAATATTGCTATTGATTATCGCATGATTAGCATTGCCCAGATAAGAGAGGAAAAGGATTATTCAGACAGGTTAAATTTTTCAGATATTAGCGTTTCTTCAACTGGGGAACAATTACAAGTGAAGGTAAAACTGGAAAATAAGGATAGGGTATTTGAAGGGAAAATCGATTGTGCAAATTGGGACAGAAATAAGGAATATATTATCGCCCGTGCTACACTTGATGCTTTAACTTCCTTCATGAATGGGAAATTATTTTTTCAGGTTGATGAAATCAAAACATTAAAGATGGATGGTAAAGAAGTCATTTTGATTTCAATAAACCTGATATGTTCAGACGGGAAGGAAAATTTAGTTGGGGCTGCCCTTGTGGGGGATGACCAGAATAAAGCGATAGTTAATGCTATTTTAAAAGCAGTAAACAGGAGAATTTTAGTTAAATAATAATGCGCTATTGGGAAAAAATAAAGGGATAGGTCGGTGATTCTTAGACAAAAAACCATTTAAAAAGATAAACAGTAGCAAAATATTGTTTACCGAGCGAAGCGAAGCGGTTTTTGCTTGTTCTTTTTAGAACAAAGAAAAACCGTGGAGGTGCACTATGAAAATTAACAAAGCTAAATTAATCAGCTTTTTAATTAGTGTCATGGCCTTGCTACTGGCCGGTGGCGCAAGAT
>CAYOLB010000064.1:0-5291 GCA_964404675.1 uncultured Atribacterota bacterium
AGGAAATATTTTTGAAGATTAGGAAAAAACGAGGTTATTTAATATGGATATGAAATTTTTAATGAAGCAAGCCCAGGATATGCAAAAGAAGATGGAAGCTATCAAGGAAGAATTGGCACAGAAAGAAATAAAGGTTACTTCCGGTGGTGGCATGGTTGAGCTAGTAATTAATGGTCAGCAGGAAATTAAGGAGATACATATTGAGCCTGATATAATTGATCCTGAAGATAAAGAAATGCTGGAAGACTTGGTTTTAGCAGCAGTGAATGAAGGAATTAGACAATCCAAAGCAATGGTAAATGAAGAAATGAGCAAATTAACCGGTGGGCTTAATCTACCGGGGATGTTTTAAAAGGAAAAGATATGACCTATAAGTATACCAAGCCTTTAGCCAGACTTATTGATGAATTATCAAAATTACCTGGCATAGGTCCAAAAACTGCCCAGAGATTGGCGCTATATATTTTAAATATTCCCAAAGAAGAATCGGGTATGTTAGCACAGTCAATCCTCAATGCAAAAGAACAGGTAAAAAGGTGTCAAATTTGCCATAACCTTACTGACCAGGATATATGCGAAATTTGCCGGGATAATAATAGAGATAAGAGTATTATATGTGTGGTGGAGACTGCCAGAGATTTGATGGCTATAGAAAAGACTGGTGGTTTTAAAGGAGTTTATCATGTCTTGGAAGGAGCAATCTCTCCATTAGATGGTGTAGAACCAGAACATTTAACTATTGACCTTTTGTTATCAAGATTAAAGACAGGAAAGGTTAAAGAGATTATTCTAGCTACCAATCCCAATATCGAAGGAGAAGTAACCAGTTCTTATATTGCAAAATTAGTTAAGCCTATGGGAATTAAAATTACCAGGATTGCCTATGGTGTACCAATAGGTGGAGACTTGGAGTATGCCGATGAGGTTACACTATCCCAGGCTCTATTGGGTAGACAGATTTTTAAGAGTGAAAATTAATTTAAAAAGAACGGAGGGAAATTTTGATGAAAAAAATTACTGAAGTACGATGGCACGGTCGTGGTGGACAAGGAGCAGTAACTGCTTCTAAATTACTTGCAACTTCAGCGCTTGCTGAAGATAAGTATATTCAGGCTTTTCCTGAATATGGACCTGAAAGAATGGGTGCACCCATTCAATCATTTACCAGAATTAGTGATACGCCTATAAATATTCATTGTCATGTTACTAATCCGGATATGGTAGTGGTGTTAGACCCAACATTGATTGGCCCTGTTGATATTACTGAGGGTTTGGCTGAAGAAGGGACAATTGTTGTCAATACCAATGAAAGCCCCGGAGAGATTAGAAAAAAACTCAATCTAAAAGGGAAAAAGGTGTTTACTGTTGATGCAAGTAAGATTGCCCTAGAGGAATTAGGAAGACCTATGCCTAATACTCCAATGATAGGGGCCCTCGTTAAGGCCACTGGTTTATTGGAGTTAGATAATGTAATTAATGATATTAAGAAAAAGTTTGCCGGAAAATTTGGTCAGAAAGTTATTGATGGAAATGTTAATGCTATCAAAAGAGCGTATCAGGAGGTGAAAAGCGAATGAGTACCAATAAAAAATTAGGGTGGAAAGACATCCCAAAGGGGGGTCTGATTGTTGAGCCTGGAAATTCTGAGAAATATGAAACGGGTTCCTGGCGTTCAGTTAGGCCGGTTAGAGATGAAGATAAGTGTACAAATTGCTTAATTTGTTGGGTTTACTGTCCGGATTCTGCAATTATTGTTGAAGATGGCAAGATCAAAGGCATTGATTATGACCATTGTAAAGGTTGTGGTATTTGTGCGGCTGAGTGTCCTGTGAATGCTATTACCATGAGAAATGAGAGTGAATTCAGGACAGAGAAAGGAGAACAGAAATGAGTAAGAAAAATTTAGTAGCAATAACCGGAAATGATTCAGCAGCTTATGCTATTAAACAGATTAATCCAGATGTAATGGCTGCTTATCCGATTACTCCACAAACAGCGCTAGTGCAAAAATTTTCTGAATATGTTGCAGATGGGCTAGTCAATACAGAATTTGTAACTGTTGAAAGTGAACATAGTGCAATGAGTGCCTGTGTTGGTGCAGCAGCTGCTGGAGGCAGAGTAATGACCGCTACTGCAGCAAACGGACTAGCACTTATGTTTGAGATAGTTTATATTGCAGCATCCAGCAAGCTTCCAATTGTTATGCCTGTTGTAAATAGGGCATTATCAGGACCTATTAATATACATTGTGATCATAGTGATTCCATGGCAACCAGAGATTCAGGCTGGATACAAATCTATTCAGAAAATGCACAAGAGGCATATGATAATATTATTCAGGCAATAAAAATTGCTGAAAATATGAAAGTTAGGCTTCCGGTTATGGTTATGTATGATGGATTTATAACTAGTCATGGAATTGAAATTGTTGATTTTCTCGATGATAAGACTGTAAGTGATTTTGTTGGGAAATATCAGCCAAATTATCCGTTATTAGACCCGGATAAACCTTTGACTTATGGACCTTTAGATTTGTATGACTACTATTTTGAACACAAGAGACAGCAAGCTGAGGATATTAAGAATTCAAAACCAATTATTCTTGATGTTGCCAGTGAATTTAAGAATATTTCCGGAAGAGAATATGGTCTGTTTGAATCATACAAATTAAAGGATGCCGAAACCGCTATTGTGGTATTATCCTCAACTGCAGGTACTGCCAAGACTGTTGTTGATGAATTAAGAGATGAAGGCAAAAAAGTAGGCCTGCTTAAACCCAGAGTATTTAGACCGTTCCCTTATAATGAAATTGCTGAAGCATTATCTCATTTGAAAGCAGTAGCAATCCTGGATCGCTCTGATTCTTTTGGTGCTTTTGGCGGACCATTGTTTACTGAAATCAGATCGGCAATGATGGAATATGGGAAAGTACCTGAAAACATTGACATTATTTATGGACTGGGTGGAAGAGACATCAACCAGCAGGACTTAAGAGCTATTTATGGTCAGTTAGATAAAATTGTAGAGACTGGAAAAGTTAAAGAAAGAATTCAATATTATGGAGTAAGGGAGTAGGGGGTGAAATAAGATGGCAAAATTAAAAGAAGTATCTAAGAAAAAAGATATATTGAGTCCGGGACATCGCTTGTGTGCGGGTTGTGGTGCATCTATAGCAGTTCGTCAAATATTGTCCGCTTGTGATGATCCGGTAGTAATAGCTAGTGCTACTGGATGTTTAGAAGTCGCAACGACTATATATCCATTTACCAGTTGGCGTTCTTCGTTTATCCATAATGCATTCGAAAATGCAGCTGCAACAATCAGTGGAGTTGAAGCAATGTATCAATCTCTTAAAAAACAGGGAAAGATAGATAAAGAGATGAAATTTATTGCTTTTGGCGGAGATGGTGGTACCTATGACATAGGTCTACAATCATTATCCGGTGCCCTTGAGAGAGGTCATGACTTTGTTTATGTATGCTATGATAATGAAGCATATATGAATACTGGGATACAGCGTTCTAGTGCAACTCCTCGTGGTGTATGGACAACAACATCACCATGTGGTGAGGTTATTCCAGGAAAAACCCAATATCGAAAAGATTTGACAGCTATAGTTGCGGCTCACAAAATACCCTATGCTGCACAGGCTTCTATTTGGCGTTGGAGTGATTTGATTGACAAGGCACATAAGGCTTTTTATACCAAAGGCCCTGCTTTCTTAAATGTTCTATCACCATGCCCAAGGGGATGGCGTTTCCCATCAGAAGAAACTATAAAGATGGCAAAATTGTCAGTACAGACAAACTTCTGGCCTCTTTATGAGGTAGAAAATGGTAAATGGAAACTTAACTATAAACCAAAAGAAAGAAAACCTATTACAGAGTGGATGAAGCCTCAAGGAAGATATAAAAATGCACTCAGACCTGAAAATAAATGGCTAGTAGATGAGATCCAGAAAGATGTTGATGACAATTGGGAAAGACTTCTTAAACTCTGTGGAGAAAAGTAAAATATTAGATTGAATATTTATATTGATATAGCATGATAGTTATCGTCATATGATATATTTTGATATATAAATAAAAAAACTTGAAATTAAATAATGAAATTCTTTTAGGCTGTTATGAGTAGGATTCCGCTCTGGCAGCCTTTTTATATTTTTGGTGGTTTACAGTTTGTTATATAATATAATGAAAGAAAATATTAGCGTATAATGGCATAATTCTAGGTAATCAAAGATAAAATAAATGGGGGAAAATATAAGATGACTAAAAAATCAATTGATAGTATTAATCATGGAAAGGATTTAGCCCAGAGGTTTAAAGGTGGGGTTATTATGGATGTTGTAAGTGCAGAACAAGCCAGGATTGCTGAGAATGCCGGGGCGGTGGCGGTGATGGCTTTAGAGAGAGTGCCTGCTGATATTCGTGCCTCTGGTGGTGTTGCGCGCATGGCAGATCCTAAAAAGATAAAAGAGATTATGGAGGCTGTGAAAATTCCAGTAATGGCAAAAGCGAGAATCGGACACTTTGCTGAAGCGCAAATATTGGAAGCTTTGGGGGTAGATTTTGTTGATGAGAGCGAAGTTCTGACTCCAGCTGATGAGAAATACCACATCAATAAGTTTGATTTTAAAGTGCCTTTTGTTTGTGGTGCTAGAAACCTGGGGGAGGCTTTACGAAGAATAGCCGAGGGAGCGGCAATGATTAGGACAAAAGGAGAGGCTGGAACCGGTAATATTATTGAGGCTGTCAAGCATATGCGTTGTATAAATGAAGAAATAAGAGCATTAAGGGGGCTAAAGAAAGAAGAGCTGATTGTTAAGGCTAAAGAATATGGTGCTCCTCTTGAATTAATTGAAGAAATAGCTGAATTAGGCAGATTACCGGTGGTCAATTTTGCGGCAGGTGGTATAGCTATTCCTGCTGATGCTTCATTGATGATGCAACTTGGATGTGATGGCGTATTTGTCGGATCTGGCATCTTTAAATCAGATAATCCTGCAAAGAGAGCAAAAGCTATTGTAGAAGCTACCAACCATTATAGTGATTCCAGGGTGCTGGCAGAGGTATCTGAGGGATTAGGGGAGGCTATGAAAGGGATTGCTATTGAAGAAATACCTGATTCAGAAAGAATGCAAACCAGGGGATGGTAAATAAAAAAATATTTCAATTAATTCCAAATATTTTCTGTCAATAACTTTAGAAAATGTCACCTAAAATGGTAGCTAATTATCGCCAGATAATGTCACCTTTAGGAGTATTAATTAAATCATAACTGGATTTAGT
>CAYOLB010000065.1:0-5760 GCA_964404675.1 uncultured Atribacterota bacterium
CCTCTGCCTTTCCCCCAATCCGTTGGACGACCTATAATATCAGGTAAAATACTACTGTTGGAATTGACATAGATTCCTCCGCTGACAGTCATTATATCATTAACAATATTATATGAAATAGTATTTTCTTTTATTGTTGGAAAACTTGTATTTAAATAAAAACCGCCGCCGATATTTGCTAAATTTCCTGAGATAGTATTTCCCTCAACTTTGCAAACAATGCAATTAACCATATAAATCCCACCACCCCATCTTGCTGAATTACCTTGATTGTGTTGGCTAGTGCCTATTATATTCTCAAAAATAATGGGTGAACTTTTATCTATATAAAAACCTCCACCAGACACGCTAGCAGCATTATTCACAATACTATTTCCGTTTATACATTTTTCAGAATTAATATAAGCATTTTTTATACATATTCCTCCACCATTGGCTGCTATATTTCCACAGATAAAATTATTTTCATTGATATCTGGAGAACAGCTCTCAATATAAATACCACCACCATAATTGTAAGCATTGTTATTTTCAATATTATTATTAACAAGCATGGGAGAAGTATTAGTTAAATAAATTCCTCCACCATCATGGCTTGTCTGATTATCTTGGATAATATTATCACTAATGCTATTATTAGATTCAATATAACCTTTTTCAATATATACTCCTCCTCCATACAGATGTGCCGAATTATCACAAATAACGTTATTGAATAATTTTGGAGAACTATTCTTGATGTATATTCCCCCAGCATTATTGGTAGAGTTATTACTTCTGATAATATTTTTTTCAATTTCTGGTGAAGAACCACCTGTTATATAAACTCCCCCGCCATTACCTGATTCATTGTTTTCAATTATATTATATGAAATATTTGGAGAACTATTGTTAATATAAATACCGCCACCAGTGGTATAAGAACTAGTAGCAGTTCTCGAGTCATTTGTAATAGTAAAACCCTGCAAGATAGACTCGTTACAATCAGTAAAGGTAGCAACTGACCCATTTTCCCCACCTTCAATAACTGTACTAGCGACAATATCTTCATTTTTTGGATCTAGGCTTCGCAGTGTAATTTTTTTACTTCCGTCAAAAGTAAGATTTTCACTATATCTTCCCGGGCAAACAATAATAATATCCTCATCCGAAGCATCTTCAATAGCCTCCTGTATGTTACTATAATTATCATCTTGCAATTCTTCATTCTGGTTATATCTACGTATTTCTTTATCTGAAAAAGTAAAACTGACTTCAATTTTATAATCATCTTTAATATCAGTAATAGTGTATGAAGATTCTATTGGTGCTACTTCTACACCATTTACAATTATTTTTCCAATTTGGTAACAGATATCGGGGGTAATGGTAAAGTTTTGGTTTTCACCCTGTAAGACTGTAATCTCACCTTCCGGTTCAATACTGCCACCTATTCCGGAAGATGCTGTAATGGTAAACTTTTGGATAAAAGATGCTTCGATAGTATGGTTAGCCCGGATATCATTAAATGTATAATTATAGGTTTTGGCTGAGAGAAAATCTTCAAATAATATATTATCAACCATAACCTCACTAATCAGATAACCATCATTTGCAGTGATAACGAAGGACTTATTTTCTCCCCAATTTACAACAGTTTCTCCTAGTGGACTAATACTACCTCCATCTCCAGCTGATGAGGTGATGGTAAACTGCTTTTGGGTAAAGCTGGCTGAGATGGTGTGATTATTGATAATATTTTCAAAGGTATATATATCTTTATTTCCAATCGAGGTATTATCTACAATGACATCTAAAATATTATAGCCTGTATCGGCAATTATATTGAATGTCTGGTCTGTCCCTTCAGTTACAACTACCTGTCCCTGGGGACTTATACTACCATTTTTACTTGCAGTTGCTGTAATATTATAGTTTTGAATAAATCTAGCATGAATTTTATGATTCTTTCTAACATCTTCAAATATGTATTCTTCTAATATGCCTGCTGATTGATCATCTATTATTATATCTAATAACTGATAACCATCATTAGAACTAATAGTGAAAGTCTGGTTTTTCCCTTCAGTTACCGTTATTTCCCCTAGTGGACTAATACTACCTCCATCTCCAGCTGATGAGGTGATGGTAAACTGCTTTTGGGTAAAGCTGGCTGAAATGGTGTGATCTTGGACGATATCAGCAAAGTTATATTCAGGTATTGCACCCACTGACACATCATCAACCAAAACATCAGAGATTATAAAACCTATATCAGGGGTAATGGTAAAGTTTTGGTTTTCACCCTGTAAGACTGTAATCTCACCTTCCGGATTAATACTGCCACCTATTCCGAAGAATGTGCTAATTATATAATAAGTAGGAGCTGATGGTGTTGCAGGCGCTGAAAATTTTTTCCTAAAAGTTACCTCTATGGTAGAATCCTTCTCAATATTTGTGAAGGTGTATTCTTTCACCACACCTATTGATTCACCGTTAATTAAAACATTGTTTATTTTATAACCTGCATCAGGAATAATAATAAAAGCCTGTTCTTCTCCATCAGAAACAACAACCTTTCCTTCCGGATCAATACTTCCATGAGCTCCTGCTGAGGTAGTGATTGTATAATTAACAGGTTCTGGCTCAGGAACTGGAAACATACCTTCACATGCTACATTAAATAAAAATATAACAAAAGACACAAAAAACAGTACAACAGCAGACAGGATGGTTTTTTTACTATAGATCATTAATCATACTCCTAACTTATTTTAATTGCATTATAAATATACAAAAACGTCAATATTCTATCATAGACACACTATAGTTTCAAAAAAAGATATAGAAAGATATAAAATATAGGAAAGATAATCTAATCAATTTTTCTATAAACGAAATACTAAGCCATTCACATCATGAGAGCTTATTTAGGAAGATTTTTGGTAGTTTTTCTTTAATGTAAATCAGATGTTCTTTATTAAATCCAAAGTGTATGGGCATATCTTTTTTCAGACCCAACTCAAAAAAGTGATTGATGGTAAGATAAGAATGATAATTTCTTTTATTGTTACAACATTCAACTTCCATGTAAATCTGGTTATTCTGAACATTTCCAATTTTACCCTGAAAATGATAATCTGCAGCTATTGGCTGCTGAGATACATAGATATTCTCAGGCCTTATTCCAATATAGGCAGGCTCTTTTAAACCAAAAAATGATAAATCTTCCGGGTTTTCAGTCCAGAAGATGTTTTTTACCCCAATAAACTGCGCTGCAAAGATAGAATTTGGTTTCTGAAATATCTCTTCCAGATAACCCTGCTGGATTATCTCTCCTTCATGAACAATTGCAATTCTGTCTCCCAAAAAATTAGCCTCAATAAAATCATGAGTAACCATTATAATGGTGGTATGAAGCGCCTGGTGAATATTTTTTAACTCCTCCTGAATTGTTGCCTTGATATTCGGATCAAGTGCAGAAAGAGGTTCGTCCAGGAGCAATACATCCGGGTTTCCAATCAATCCTCTGGCAAGCGAAACTCGCTGTTGTTCTCCTCCACTTAAATTGATTGGCAATCGCTCCAGAATATCACCCAATTTCAATAAATCTACTAGTGCCTTAAATTTTTTTTGGTATCGTGTATTATTCCTATCTTTTTTAAAACGTAATCCATAGCAGATATTATTTCGGACATTCATATGAGGAAAAAGATTATAATCCTGATAACAGATTGAAATATTTCTATGTTCCGGTTTTAATTCAGTAATGTCATGATTATTCACTATGATTCGACCACTTTGAATCGGAACTAATCCGGCAATCGCCTCAATAATCACACTTTTTCCGGCAGCAGTTGGTCCTAAGAGAATTAGAAATTCACCTTTTTTTACTTTCAACTCCACATTTTTAATCCGAAAATTACCCAACTTAATATTAAGATTTTTAATTTGTATCATACTTTTCCTTACCTCCTAGTGACACTAACCGCAAGACAATAAAAATAATGATACTAATGACAATTAAAATAATATTAGCAGGAACGGCATATTTCATCCCATAAGTGGTAAATCTTTCATAAATCAGTGTCGGGGCTATCATCGGGTGATACGCCAGAATAATAACTGCACCAAACTCACTGATTGCCCTTGCCCAGGTAACAATCATCCCGCTTAAAATCCCTCTCCAGGATAAGATAAAGGTAATACCGACAAATGTACGGAACTGACTGGCGCCTAAACTTCGGGAAACATTCTCCATCCTGACTGGCACCCATTTGAAGGCATCTTTGGCTGAATCAACCAAAAGAGGCATACTGACAAAAAGCATAGCGATAACAATCCCTACTTCAGTTCCCAGGGCTTCAATATGATTTGCTTTCAAAAAATGACCAATGGGGCTACGCGGGCTTAATACTGATAAAAGACAAATACCGGCAACGGTATGGGGAATAACCATTGGGATATCTACCAGACTTTCGATAAGATTTTTCAGTTTAAACTCATGTCGGGCTAAGTAATATGCCAGAGGAATACCAAGAAAAAATGCAATCAAAGTTGTGATGGAAGCACACTTAACACTCAGCCAGATGCTTGCCAGTACTTCTTTATCAACAATAGTCTTTTTTATAGTCTCAATATCAGTCCAGTAAAAGGTATTCATGATTGGAAAGATATTAAAAAATAATATAATAAAACCGGTAATAGCTGCGATAATATAAATTAATTCAAAACGTTTTCCCAACAGTATTCTCCTTAATTTCTTGTACTATGTTTGTTGTTTACAAGAATATGAGAGTACGAAGCTGATAGAGTATAATAATTTTTTAGTATGAACTTCGTACTCTTTATACCACATCATTATAATATAATTAGATGTTATTTTATCAAATTAGCCAGCTCCTCAGGAACATTTTCTTTGCCATTTACTGCTTCGACTTCTACTACTGGTTGTCCTGATTCGTAGAGTATTTTAAGTCCCTTTTCTTTGTCAAACAAGAACTGCAGGAATGCGATAGCATTCTCACGGTTTTCGGTATTAAAGGGCATGGTTAGACTATAAACAATCGGTTCACCTTTGGTGGTGATGGTTGTTCCAGGTTCTGCACCAGAAAGCTCTATGGTCGCTTTTGCATAATCATCAGCATATTTCAATGAGCTTAAGTTAATGGCATCAGGCAATTTCACAAATTTAAAACTTTCATCCATTGCCTGGTGTTGAAGAGCTACAGACTCATATTCAAACGCATAATCAAGGGCTCCGGTTTCCAGCATGGCAATCAGTTCAACAGATTTTGGACGAATGTTCTTCTGGGGAATATGATCCAAAAGAGTCTGGTTGATTCCCTCTTTTTGATAATAATTCTCTGCTAACTGGAACAGCAAGACAGAACGATATCCACACGGATCCATATCTGGTTCACTGTGTCCGTATTCGACTCCATCCTTGACAAGAATCTCATACCAGTTGTCTTCATTAATTTCATCGGCATATTTGCTCTGATCAGTATACATAATGACCATGGAGTTGACTGCAAAAACAGCATTCCAATCGGCATGCTCCGGAATAAGCAAATTATTGATTACCATATAGTCTGCGGACATCAGAATATCTGTTGGTTTGCCAAGCTCGGCAACTTCACGGGCAATGGCACGACTACCACCTGCCTGGGTCTTTACTTGAATATTCGGGTAAAGCTCATTAAAGGCAGTTTTTAAATTATCAACCGGCACTGTCAGGCTTCCAGCATGAAAGATAATTAATTCCCCTTTTTGGTCTTC
>CAYOLB010000066.1:0-2714 GCA_964404675.1 uncultured Atribacterota bacterium
TCAATAAAGGCTTACTCCTGGCGGGAGTCAGCAGAGAATGTAATTGCTTTAAGTGCCACTAAAAAAAGTGGTATAAGCTCCATTTTATCGGTTGTATTACTTATAGGTGTGGTGGGTATTATAAATAACATCATTCTTTCTGGTCTGGAAAGAACTTCAGAGATTGGCATGATGAAAGCCTTGGGAATGAAGGAATGGGAGATTGTTTTCATTTTTATGACAGAGGCTTTTGGTATAGGCGTCCTTGGGGGGTTGGCCGGTTGTATACTTGGCTATATTGGTGTTGACTGGCTCGTCAAAAATGGCTTTTATTTTGCAGGCTTTGGAGATATGTCTCAATATGGAATACCAATTTTAGATAGAATATATGGTGTTTGGAATTATTCAGCATTTGTATATATCTTTGTATTAATTGTTTTTGTATCGGTATTTTCGAGTATATTACCGGCTTATTGGGCAGCCCATAAGGACCCGGTAGAAGCTATTTACCATCGATAAGGAGGCAAACAATGAAATTTTTATGGAATTTAGCCAAAAAGAATCTGTCTCGTTCCAGAACCAGGACGATGGTTTCTGTGATTGCAATTGCAATTGCTATTATTTCAGTTGTATTTTTGCGGGGAATGATTGGCGGGTTGTTAGACTCTACTTTTGAAAACCACATTCATTATGTAGCAGGTCATATCAGGTTGATTGATAAGGAATATGAATTAAAAGAACACATGGTATCGCTGAAATACAGTGTAAATGGCTTTGAAGAAGAAGGTTATGGAATTATAAGGGAAGATTTGTTACAAATAGAAGGTGTGAATCAAGTAGTCCCACGCCTTAAATTTGGAGCCATGGTCAGCCATGAAGAAAAAATGGTAACAATGATGGGCTGGGGGGTAGACCCAGCTGAAGAAATCAGATTTACTGAAATAGATCAAAAGATAGTTGAAGGAAGAATGATTAAACCGGGAGAAAGGGAATTGGTAATGGGAGCCGGTTTGATGGATAAAATCAAGAAAAAAGTTGGAGACAAGGTTACTTTCCTGTACAGTACTGCTTTTGATGCTTTTCGAGGATCAACTTATCAGATTGTTGGAAAGATTCAAAGTAATCTGGATTTATTAAATGATAATTTATTTTTCTTGCCCCTGGACCAGGCACAGGAAATACTGGAAATGCCCGGTGAGGTAACGGAATTATTGATTATAACACCAGATTATGAACAGGCAGCTGGGGTTTTACCTGGAATTGAGGATTTCCTTACCAGCAATGATAATACAGGAAAATATACCTTACTACTTTGGAATAGAGATTATCAAATGATTGAATTGTTTGCAATGGCACGGACAATTTATAATTTTATTTATATATTTATTATCCTGTTGGCTTGTTTTGTACTGATAAATACACTGATTATGATTGTAAATGAAAGAACCAGAGAAATCGGCATGATGAGTGCTTTGGGTCTGAAATCTCAGGAAATACTTTATCTCTTTGCAATGGAAGGTATAATTATCGGTGCCCTGGGAAGTGGTATCGGGGTTATTATTGGAGGGATTATAACCAAAGTATTTTCTGTTATAGGGATAGATTTTGGGGCAGCCATGGAAGGAATGAATGCAGATTTAATGTTCGAACCAGTATTTTATACTGTGTTCAGTCTGGAAAACCTGATTTTTGCCTTTATTCTGGGTGTGGTGGTAGTGACAATTGCCTGTATTATTCCGGCGAGAATGGCAGCACGGCTGGAACCAAATGAGGCATTAAGGTAAATGGATTGGGAATAGGAAAGGAGTTTTATTATGCAAAAAAGATGTAAAAAGTTTTTTATTGGATTAATAGCGCTTGGCATATTTATACTTTTCTCTTTTGTTGTATCAGCCCAGATGACTGCTGAAGAAATAATGGAAAGAAGGGATGATAATGAATATATTCATTCAGCCCGAATTAAAGCAACGATGGTTATCAGTCAGGGGGGAAGGGAAATTGAAAAAACGATGGATATGTTTTCACTGGAAGAGGATGCCTTGGTTGAGTTTACCAATGCTGCTGATCGCGGGACCAAATATTTAAAAAAGGAAGATAATTTGTGGATGTTTTTCCCGGATGCCGAGGATATTGTTAAAATTTCCGGTCACATGCTGGAACAGGGCTTTATGGGAAGTGATTTTTCTTACCAGGAGATGATGGAATCTGACAAACTGACTGAATTGTATACATTTACTCTCTTGGAAGAAGATTCTTTTAATAATCGTCCCTGTTATGTTTTGGAAGCTATCGCGGTTCCCGATCAAAAAGTATCTTATTACCGCAGGGTAACCTGGATAGATAAAGAGCGCTTTGTTGGGTTAAAAGAAGAGCTTTATGCAGAAAGCGGAAGACTGTTAAAAGTGAGTGAAGTACAGGAAATTGAAGAAATTGATGACCGATGGATACCAGTGAAATCAATTATGGAAAATAAACTACGTAAAGATACTTATACTCAGTTTATCATTGACGAAATAGAGCTGAACCCGGAATTGGATGAGAATATGTTCAGTCTGCAGAGCTTGCGCTAAAAAAGACTGGAATTTATCAATTAAAATCATGAAATATAAAGATGTTTTTTTGTGTTGCCAAATGATACAAAAAACATCTTTATTATTATGTGCTGTTGTGAAAATTTAATTCTTTTTATTCTAAGCAAAATAAGGTAATATTGATAATTAGTTAGATAATATAGA
>CAYOLB010000067.1:0-5364 GCA_964404675.1 uncultured Atribacterota bacterium
TAATGTGGAAACATTAATCTGCTCCGGTCTATACAACTTTGCCTGAAGTGCCTGGGTTAGAATCCGGGCAATTTTTTCTGTATTTTTGTGATGATATGATTCGAAAACAATTATCGTCTTTTTTATTGTCATTTCCCTACTAACTATCTAACATAATAAAAATAGTATCTTCTTAGTGGGTGGCTTCAGTAAACATCTCTCTCGCAAAACAGGTTATTTAATAACCTGTAAAAGAAGTTGGACTTTCAGGTTAAAAATAGTCATATAGATTTTTTTACTCTTTTTCTTTGATCAAATAAATCTTAATAATAGCATTTGATAATATTATAATAATTTTTATAAATTTAACATAAAACAATCATATTTTCCACTATTATGAAAAAATTAGAAATATTTTTCATATTTTTCATAAATTATCACACAATATTTTTTATTTTTCATTTTTTCTTATAATAAATAGTAAATATTTCTTTTGTATTTAACAAAAATGTATTAAAATATTACAATTACAAAATCAATTATTAGAATAAGTATTTGTCTTCAGAAAGGTGGTTTATATGAGCGGATATAATTTTCGGGTTACCAAAAAAGCTTCTTCTATTTCCTCGTTTATTGCAATGGATGTGATGGAAAAAGCCCAGCAATTAGAAAAGGAAGGTAAAAATATCATTCATTTAGAGGTTGGAGAACCCGATTTTGAAACACCACAGCCAATTAAAGATGCAGCAATTAACGCCATTAAAAACGGCGATACACATTACACCAACAGTATGGGCAAAAAAGAATTCAGGGATGAGATTGCCCAATATTATCTAAAGAAATATCAGGTAGAAATTTCTCCTGAGCAAATCATTGTGACCTCAGGAAGTTCTCCGGCAATGTACCTTATCTTTGCAGCAATATTGGAACCTGGTGATGAGGTTATTCTCTCTGACCCACACTATGCATGTTATCCAAAAATAATAAGCTTTCTTGGAGGTAAACCAGTCTTTGTACCTGTCTATGAAGAAAATGGTTTCAAATATGATTTTAAGTCAATCAAAAAATATATATCTCCAAAAACAAAGATGATTATGGTCAACTCTCCATCTAATCCCACTGGAACTGTTTTTACTGCAGAAGACCTTCAGGCTATTGCTGACCTTGGTTTATACACCTTCTCTGATGAAATTTATCATGGTTTGGCTTACCAGCTAAAAGAGCATTCAATGCTTGAGTTTACAGATCGCACCTTTATTCTTGATGGGTTTTCCAAACGTTATGCTATGACCGGCTGGAGATTAGGCTATTTAATCGCACCAAAAGAATATATTCGTCCCTTACAAAAGATACAACAAAACTTTTTCATCTGTGCCAATTCTTTTATCCAAACTGCTGGAATGACAGCTATAAGAGAATGTGAAAGTGATGTCAAAAAAATGGCAGAAATCTATAATAAGCGTCGTGTTTATCTGTTAAAACGCCTGAAAGAGATTGGTATTGCCAGTAAGATTGATCCAACTGGTGCTTTTTATACCCTGGCTAATATCAAAAAATATTCTAATGATTCATTCCAGATTGCTTTCGATATCCTGGAAAAGGCACAAGTAGCAGTAACTCCTGGAATCGATTTTGGACAAAATGCAGAGGGTTATTTGAGAATTTCCTATGCTACCTCTATAGAAAATCTGGAAGAGGGTATGAATAGACTGCAGGAATATTTCCAAAATAGATAAATATTATCTTTTAATCCTTTAGACATAGCAAATATCGCACGAGTAAAGCGGGTGGATTTAAGAACGTCTTAAAGAGGTTCAGATCTTTCTTGCTTGCTTTTTTTAGGTTAATGATTCCCTGTAACCGCTGTATTACTCTTACTATGAAATCTAGCCTCGCTTACTGCAATAAAAATAACAGTGGAAATTAGAAGGCACCAGACCCCTGGCCAGACACCTAGAGGGAAATAACCGGTAAAATACATGATAATTGTAGATAAACCAGCAATAACAATGCTGCTGATTGCGGCAATGTTATCGCCTTTTTCCCAAAATATTCCAAAATAACTTGGAGCTAATGCCAATAAACCAGCAGAGGACATTACTGACAACTCAACAATAATACCAAATTGACCTAAAGAAAAGAAGAAAGCTGAAATGGCAATCAGGGGGACCATTATCTTTCCAAATAACAATCTTTTACCCTCTCCTACCTTGAATAACTTTCCATAAACATCTACCGTACACATCGAACTAAGGGTCAGAATAATAGAATTAACAGTAGATACAGAGGCAGCTACGATTCCTAAAAATACTATTAATGATAAAAAAACTGGTATTCTTTCCAGTAGCATAGGTGTAATTTTATCAGTATTGGTAATTGCCGGAAAGATATGCCTTGCAGCCAAGCCCAGGTGAATTACAATAAGCGTATAAATCAGTCCAAAAACTGAGAAGCCAATTATCATTGTTCTAAGGCTTTTTCTATCTCGCGAAATAAACATTCTCTGGGCAACCTGAGGATTTGTTAAAGCAAAAAATAACCAGGGAATTGTAAGGCCCAAAAATCTTTGGTAAGGCATTTTGCTTGTTTCCAGCAAATAACCATGCTCAGTTTGAATTATTTGAAAAAATTGACTAAACCCTCCAAAAAAATGACTCATCACATAAAAAAGTAACACAATTGAGGAAATAAACATTATCATTGATTGCAAAGTATCTGTCCAGGCAACTGAGCGCATTCCTGCCCATAAAGTAAAAACAAGAACAATTATCAATGCTGATAAAACTCCTAATTGGTATGGAATATTAGTTAATGTTTCCAAAAGGTAGCCAATTCCGGTAAATTGAACTGACATATATGGTATTAACATAAGCATTGAGAAAATTGTTGCGATAGCACCTAAAATTGGGCTATTATATGCCTTACTTAATAATTCGGATGGGGTAATACAGTTATATTTTTGGCTGATTGACCAGAAATAAGGGGCAAATAACACCAAAAGCAAAATAGTACCCATCAAATAAGATAACTCAAAGCCCATTGTACTTATTCCGAAAGAATAAGTCATCCCAACCAATCCTACCATCATAAACGCACTATAGGTAGTGGCACTATAGGTCATGGCGGAAACAAATCCACCTATAGTCCTATTTGCTATAAAATATTCAGCAATTCCTGGGCCGGTTTTTCGTTTCGCTAAAAATGCTATAATACATCCCAAGGAAAACCAGCATAAAATACCAACCAGCATAATTGATGAACGTGTCATTTTAACCCTCTAATTACCATCATGCCATATCCAATAACTACAACAGATAATATAATCCAAAATAAATAAGAACCAAGAAAGGTGGCAGGCAATAGATATGGAACTGTCAGGCTTGCAATAATCAAAATAATAAAAAATATCAATGGTTTTTTAACAATATTAAAATCAATCTTAATCACAATTTAATTCTCCGGCTATTTATTATTTATAATAGCTTCTCTTGCACTCTATTCCCATTCGGTTATTAACTCAGTCAGATGTTTGTTTTGATTGAGCTGAACCAGAATATACCCCTGCACTTTATGATAATGTAAAATACTGTAAGACGCAGTATCAACATGTATACGCCAGAAATAAGGCTTTTTTATTCCCAGGCAAGATGCAATTAATGGTTTTAGGACTGCTCTGTGAGAAACAAGAACAAAAGTCTCACCCCAATGGTTTTGGATTATATTATCCAGTTCAACTTTTGCCCTTTTCTGAACTGCATCTAATGATTCCATTCCAAGCACATCTAGTTCTTCAGGTTTATTTAACCATGTTTCCCATTGTTCCGGATATTTTTCGGCAATATAATCCTTGGGTTGACCTTCCCAGGGACCAAGCATTATATTATTAAATCCTTCTTTATTTTCTACTCTAATATTGCACTCCTGCTGAATAGCCTTGGCAGTTTGCACCGCCCTTAGTAAGGGACTGGTAAAGATAATCGTGGGCTGCATTGTCCTTATTGCCTTTGCTAATTCTTTTACCTGATTAATACCTGTTTCATTTAAAGGAAAATCGCTTCTTCCACGAAACAGTCCTTCCCTATTTCCTTTGCATTCACCATGTCGAACAATTATTATTACTGTCCTATCTGAATTATTTCTTGTCATATTAACCATCTTATTTATCATTTTATTTAAATCATTCTAAGTGCTATACAATAAAAATGCAAATTTATTTTCCCATGAATTCTTTAAAGATTTTGAAAATATTTGATCTTAGAGAAGTATTTTAACTGGTTTATCTATTTTAATAGAATCATTCGTTACAAGACAGTCATATGCCCTAATTTTAACATGCATGGCATTTGCTTTTCTTAAAGATATTCCAAATTTGAGATCCATGTCATCATTTGGTTTAAAACAATCCACTCCCTTCATTTGAATAATAAATACTAAATAATTTTTATAATCCTTTTGAGCGCTAGAAGTTAATTCATCAATATGTTTTTTACCTCTTATCGTAGGAGCATCTGGGAAAAGGGCAATCCTGACTTTAAGCAATAATCCTATAATGTCCAATTCGATATTTTTGTCCTCTCCTAAAACTACTGATTATTCATTGATTTATTCTGAAAATTGCAACCTTAATCTTATTCTCTATCTTCTATAATCTTTAGAGTGAATTTCATGTCTATAAATTTGGTACATTAAGACAGAACCAGCTATAGATAATACAAAAATTACCATCCAAATACTCCGAATTCCGAAACCAGCAATGATTATCCCCAATAAAGGCGGTCCTATTATACGTCCAATACTTCCACTGACTGTAACCAGTGAATTAAAACGTCCCCTTAAAGTTTCAGGACTGTGATTGGCTATAAAAACACCAGCATTAATGCGAAGTAATATTTCTCCCAATGTCCAAACAAAAGTTGACAGCAAAATCCATCCCAAAAAACTGACCCACCTCAACATACCAAACCCAATGGCGAACAATAAACCTGACCAAAAAACATTAACGACAGGCCTATTATGTCGGGATAACCAGGTTATTGGCAAAGTCATAAGAACAACAATCAAACAATTAAAACTCATAACTATTCCAAAATACTCCGGACCTTGTTCCAGAAAAATAGCGTCAATTTGCAGTGGTAGACTAAAAAAGAATTGACTGTGTACCAGAAAAAATATAATGCTGACCAGAAAAAAGTAAAAAACTAATGGCTGATTAACTAATGCTGAAATCATTTTCCCCGACTTTTCCCTATTCAGCACATCAGATCCTGGTCCTACTTTAACACTATCTAATGTTGCACTAATAATGACTTCAGGCCTGGTTTCGGGAACATAAAAACCAATAACAACCGTGACAACTAGAATTGCTAATACATTACCTAAAAATAA
>CAYOLB010000068.1:0-10900 GCA_964404675.1 uncultured Atribacterota bacterium
GACGATGGAGGCAATATTCTGGTAGGCCGTGCAGGCCTCGAACCTGCGACCCTCTGATTAAGAGTCAGATGCTCTGCCAACTGAGCTAACGGCCCGCAACAATGGCTTGTTCTTTGTCCTTTTTTAAATGCTTTACAATGTTACTATATTTTGATTAATGTGTCAATAAAAATCAATAAAGGAAATTTCAACTTTTCCCCATTTTAGATAAACGTCCAATAGAAAATGTTAACAAACTGGGCGTAATCAGAGTTGTAACCATAGTCATTGCAATTATAGTTGAAGCAATATTCGGGTTAATCACATTATATTTTAGTCCAATGTTGGCAATAATTAGCGCTACTTCAGCCCTGGGAACTGTAGCTATGCCTACTGATAATGATTCTCTTACACTAAAACCGCATATTTTTGCACCTGAACCACAACCAATTATCTTCCCAGCTATTGCCATAATTATAAAGACCAATGCAAAAATCCCCATGGAGGAAAAAGTATTTAAATCAAATTGCATCCCCATAGTCACAAAAAATATTGGAATAAAAAAAGAATGACCTATTAAAGATACACTTTCAAATGCCTCTTTAGATAAACGAGTCTGACCTAAGATTAAGCCTGCCATAAAAGTCCCAGTAATTAAAGATAATCCAATTTTTTCGGCAATAATGGCAAAAATTAAACCAATAATTAATATTGGAAGTAGAATCTGGCTATTATCAATTTTGGTAAATATAAAAGAACGTGATAGTGCCTTAAAAAAATAAATAGCAACCGTTAGAGATATTACAATAAAAGCAATGGTTAAGAAAAGGCTAGTAAAAAGACTGCTTATTTCCAGGTTTCCAGTAACAGCTATCCCTACAACAGTACCCATGGCAAGTATACCAATTACATCATCAATAATTGCTGTGCCAATAATCAGGGTCCCTAATTTCATTCCAGTCATCCTCTTCTCATTCAAAACCTGGCTACTTATACCAATTGAAGTTGCAGTTAAAGAGGTGCCTATAAATACAGAAACCAGATAGGAATAGCCAAAAAAATATGCAGCTGAAAACCCGAACAGAAAAGGTACAATAATACCTAACAATGCAACAATTGTAGATGACTTGGCTAGTTCTCTTAGCTCGTTTAGGTTGACTGCAAGTCCTGTAGAAAAAAGCAAGAGCAGTACCCCAATATCAGCTATATTATGCATCGTTTCGCTAACTTCAATAATGCCAAGATTCCCCAGTAATAATCCCACTATTAAGTCAGCTAGTACCATCGGCTGCTTAATTTTTATTGCCAATAATCGTCCTATAAATGCTGTAATAAGTATAATTAATAAATCACTAATAAACACTTTAAATCCCTGCTTTTTATAGATGTATAGTATACCGTATAAAGTATAACGTATATCGTTTAAATCACTAAAAGCTTTAAATACAATAGAAAAAATTTATAATCATTAATCATTTATGATATATAGTATATAGAGTAGGCTAAATTCAAATACTAAGAAAACAGAGACAGACACAAGGTCTGCCTCTTCAATTAGCAATTATAATATTTTTAACTAAATAATCTGAATCAAAATGTCTATATAAAAGTCTTTTTATAAAAACAAATGTTCCTATTTCTGCAATTTCCTTCAAATAATTTCAGTTTGAACGGTATACGTAATACGGTATACTATATACTAAATTTATTGTTCCATGTCATCGCCAGTTCTTGCTAAATTTTCAAAACGTGTATATTCCTTCAGGAAAGCCAACTCAAGAGTTCCTGTTGGACCATTCCTCTGCTTACTGACAATCACTTCTGCAATCCCCTTCTTGTTGCTTTTTGGTTTATAATATTCTTCTCGGTAAAGAAAAGCAACTACATCAGCATCCTGTTCGATAGCTCCGCTTTCTCGTAAATCTGAAAGACGAGGTCTTTGTACAGAACGCTGTTCAACTGCGCGCGATAATTGGGAAACTGTAATAACTGGAACATTTAATTCCCTTGCTAAACCTTTTAAGGAACGTGAGATCTGAGAAATTTCTTGCTGTCTATTCTCTATCTTTAATCCTGTTTGTATTAATTGCAAATAATCAATCAGAATAAGACCCAGATTATATCTAGCTTTTAATCTCCTTGCTTTCGCCTTTATCTCTAATGGAGATATCCCTGCTGTATCATCGATAAAGATAGGTGCTGCAGATAATCTCCCAGCTGCCATAGATAATTTTGGCCAATCCTCTTCCGGCATCCTACCTCTGCGTAGAGCATGTGTATCAATACGTGCCTCAGAACAAAGCATTCTTTGCACGATTTGGGATTTAGACATTTCTAAACTGAATATAGCTACCGGAATTTTATGTTGCATAGCTGCATTCTGGGCAATATTCAGGCAAAAAGCAGTTTTACCCATAGAAGGCCGACCAGCTATTATCACTAATTCTGAAGGCTGGAATCCTGTTGTTATCTCATCAAGCTCAATAAAACCAGTAGGCACACCAGTAATGAAATTATCACTATGGTATAAATCCTCTATTTTTTCAAAGCTTTCAGTTAGCAAATCCTTAATAGGACTAAAGGAGTGTTCTACTTTTTGTTGTGATACATCAAAAATAAGGTTTTCCGCTTTATCAAGCAAAACCCGGGCATCTTCCTGTTCTTCGTATCCCATGGTTACGATTTGGGTTGCATGATTAATTAGTTTCCTAAGAATCGCCTTTTGCTCTACAATCTTTGCATAATATACCACATTAGCAGCAGTTGGAACACTACTCATTAAAGTAGTTAGATAGGAGGCTCCTCCTACCTCTTCTAGCTGTTTTCTTTTATTTAATTCTTCTGTTAAAGTGACTAAATCAACAGCCTGATTCTTTTCAAACAAATCCAGGGCACACTGATAAATAGTCTGATGTGCGTTTCTATAAAAATCCTCTGATTTCAATATTTCAATACAGCTTAATATGGAATCTTTGTCTAAAATTATTGAGCCTAAAGTAGCCTGTTCTGCACTAATATTTTGCGGGGAATGACGCGTTAATTCCATCTTTTTATACTCCTAAATCCATTTGAGCTAACAGTTGTAATTAAGCTTATAATTGCCTAATAATTCTCATTTTTCCTTATTAGCAGAATCTTTTTCTTCTTTTACAGGTTTATCTTCTTTTTCTGGCTCTGTTTCTTTTTCAGGAACTACCTGAACATTTAAGGTTGCATCAACCTCTTTATGTAAGCGGACATTTACCTGGAAATTACCAATTTTTTTCAGTGGTTCATTATGTTCAATCTTTTTTCTATCTATTTCGATTTGATGTTTTTCAGCCAGAGAATTGGCAATATCTTTATTAGTTACTGAACCAAAAAGTTTCCCATCTTTGCCAGCCTTTACTTCAAAAGTTAGTGTGATTTTACCTATTTTTTCAGCTAACTCTTTGGCACTCAATATTTCTCTATTTCGTTTTTCCCATTCCTTTTGTTTAAGGTGTTCAATTGCCTTTAAGTTCCCACTGTTATGGTCCATTGCTAGCCCTTTTGCTAGCAGATAATTTCGAGCATATCCCCTACTAACATTCACAACATCGCCTATATAACCTAAATTATCAACATTTTCTTTTAGTATAACCTTCATTGCTTGTACCTCCATTTAAATTGTCTCAGCAAAATAAAAATATTATACTTTTTACTATATTTCAATATTTTAATTATCCTTAATTTGCAGTTAGATAAATATTTAAGGCATCACTAATAATTCCAGACATATTAGTATCGCTTTGTTCAATTACTATCCTGCGAAAAAAGTAATTTTCTAAAATCAAGCCAAACGTCCAATATACCAACCCAGGTCACCGTTAAAGATAAAAAAGGTTGTATAAAAATTATAATATATACTATCCAACACAAAAATGACTTAACTTTATAATGATGCAATACATAGGAAACAACTGCCAAGCCAGTAATTAAAAATATAATTGAGAATAATAGTTGAATATTTACTCCTATTCTTTCCAGTACTACTAACTTGTATTTAGAATTCGCTAACAGAATAAATATTCCAAAGGCATAACTCCAAAAAAATGACTTACTTGCCCTCCATTCATAAAAAGGAACAAACGGTTTTAGGGAATAACCTAACCTTTTCAATATCTTTCCGGCAACCCAGTAATTTATGAAAGTGTCAAAGACCGAAGCAACAACTAACATGGCTGGGAAAGCCAATTTAAGCATTTCTAATGTTTGCAAAAGGGAATCTTTAACACTCTCCATTTGCTCAGGTTTTAACCCCATATTTTGATAAAAAGAAAGGCTTTGATTGATACTTTGATCAAGTTGTTCAATACCTAAAAATAATGGATTAATATCCATCAGCCACATGCCAATAAGCATTAAAAATATCTTTGAAATAAAAGAAGTTGCACTTCCTATAAGAAGTATCTCCATCAAAGATAATTTTCTTTTAATAGCTATGCCCAATGCAATACCCAGTGTTCCAAAACCTAAAATAGCAATCAATCCCTGAAAAGGCCCTGCTAATATCGTAACCAAAAAAAATGCTATTGCTAAAGATAAAAATGCTATTTTCAGATCATGCCTTAAACATAAAATGATAATCGGCAGAGGACACAAAAAACTAATTAAGGTTCCAAACAAAGGGATATACAGACTGGCTAAAAATAATATTACTGTAATCGCTGAAAGAAAAGCACCTTCAACAATTGATTTAGTAGGAATGTTCTCTTTCAATGATTAACTCCTCTTGTCACTATCATTAACTGCCAAACTGTTTTACTTTTTATAATTGTTATTTGATCTCCTGCTAATAAAGCCCTGTTTTTTATTTTATCTTATTTACTATTCAGTATTTATATTAATGAATAATATAACTATCAACGATTAACATAAGGCAGCAGGGCAACTTCTCTGGCTCGTTTTATCGCAATAGCTAGTGATCTCTGATGTTTGGCACAATTACCGGTCACCCTGCGAGGCAATATTTTACCCTGTTCGCTAATAAAACGTTCTAATAATTCTATGTTTTTATAATCTGCAACTTTTTTTTCAGCGCAGAAGTAACATATCTTTCTTCTTCTATGAAATCCTCTATATGATTCTCTCCTTACCATTAATTATTTCCTTCCTATATGAAAATTTCAAATCTATTCTAAAATAGATTAATTATCGAATTTATTCATCCTTATACATCCTTTTGTTCTTTTTCAGTACTGACACGAACCTTTTCTTGTCCCAGAACAATTAAATATCTGATTATTTTTTCTTCGAATTTAATGCTCTTTTCAATATTAGCAATATTAGCTGGTTCTAGCTCAAAATTAAGTACAACATAAAAGGCTTCCTGGAATTTGTTTATTTCATAAGCTAGTTTTCTTTTGCCCCATTTACTCACTTTACCAATTTTGCCTTGATTGTTTGTGATGGTTTGTTGGATTTCTTTTACCAATGCAGATATTTCTTCATCTTGAAGATTCGGATCTAATAATATCATCAGTTCGTAGCTACGCATTTACTCACCTCCTTCTGGTCAATATAGCCCCTATCAATTGACAGGAGCAAGGAAAAATGCTTTTATATTATAACACTGAGTTTTTTATATAGCAAGCAGTTAAAAAATAACTTTATAAATATTTTTCTAATATTTTTAATATTATGATTAATCTCTTTTAATTATCTGCTTTATCCTTCTTTCAACTTTTACCCTGGGAACCAAAACCTTACGCCCACAGCAAAGACATTTTAATCCAATGTCTATACCAGTTCTGGTTACTTCCCAGTGATATCCACCGCAGGGATGTTTCTTTTTTAATTTAACTATATCACCAATTCTTAAATCCAATGGCATTTGCAACACCTGCTACTCTAAATTTCTATCTTATTCATTAAATCATCTTTTTTAATTTCTATTTCAGTCGGATAAAAAATAACTAAATTTACTTTATTAGTTAAAAAAACATTTTGGGCAACTTTGCTAATATCTTCTGAACGCACACTTTCAATCTTTTCTATAAGTTCTTGATATCGATATTCTTTTCCATATAATAATAAATGACTGCCCATCCGAAAAGCACGATTAAGAGTGCTTTCTAATCCTAATAGGATATCTCCCTTGTATATTTCCTTTGCCTTGTGTAGTTCTTCGCTACTTATTTTATTATTCTTGATTTTTCTTAATTCCGCCAATATCTTCTCCACAGTGCAATCTATTTTCCCAGAATCAACCCCAGCATAAATGTTGAAAGAGCCAGTCTTATCAAAATATTGGGTATAGGAATGAATATCATATGCTAATCCGTAGTTTACCCGAATTTCTTGAAATAATCGAGAACTTAAACCTCCTCCAAGGATTATATTTAATAAATCCATACTAATTTTATCTGAATGAAACCTGGAGACACCTTCAAAACCAAAGCATAAGTGACTCTGGTTAACCTTTTTCGGTATAGTCATTATTTCAGGAAATTGCTGATTCTTTAATTGTATTTCTGGTGTTTCTTTAGTTTTGGTTTTTTTGGGAACAAAAGGTGAATTATTAATAACTTTCTGAACAGTCTCTGCAGAAATATTACCTGTAATGCTGATTACAATATTTTTTGGCTTATACATTTCATCAAAATATTGCACTATAGCATTACGAGTAAATTGGTTGACTGTTTTTTTCTCTCCGAGCACATTCTGACTCAATACAGTACCTTTCCATAATAGTTGATTTATTAAAAAACCTATCCAATCCTCGGGAATATCCTGGTATTTATTAATTTCCTCAACAATGATTAATTTTTCATGTGCAATATCCTCTTCTCTAAAAAGAGAATGATTCAGAATATCTGCCATTACTTCGAAAGCATTAGGGAAATTTTTGTAAAGAACCTTGGTATATACAAATGTGCATTCTTCTGAAGTAGAGGCATTAATTTCTCCACCTAGTTGTTCAATGCATTGAGATATTTCCAGGGTATTTTTTCTATTTTTCGTACCCTTAAAAAGCATGTGTTCAATAAAATGGGAAATGCCCATCTGGGCATTATTCTCATAAATAGAACCAGATCTTATCCCAACTACCGTTGAAACTGACTGCATATTAGGCATTGAACAGGTAATTACACTCAAGCCATTATCCATCCTTATTAATTCTGTTTTGTTCATTTCTTCTTTATTATCTCCTAAACTCTGCTACTGGGGCTTTTTTAATAAAAATACTTCTTCTAATTTATTAAAATCGACCTCTGGTTTTACCAGTATTCTTTGAAAAAGATCGTGTTTTTCTTTTTTTATTGCCAGAACACGGCCAATAATAATACCCTTTGGTACCGAGCTACCCATCCCGGAAGTAATGACTATATCATTTATCTGTACATCAGCATCGTGAGCTATATAATCAAGAAAACAATAAGTCCCATCTGTTCCACCTTTTACTACACCTATTTCCCGGGAACGTTGAATCATGGCACCTATAGAACATCCCTGGTCCAATAATAAAAGTATCTGCGAGGTGTTTTGTCCTGGATTAATTACCTTTCCTACAAGTCCATTGTAGGTAGCTACACCCATATCAACTTCCACTTCATCTTTGATTCCCCTATCAACAATAATACTGTGGAACCAATTACTGGGTTCTCTGCCAATAACTTGGGCACCAATCATATCATAAGAGTAATATTCCTTAAACTGTACCATTTTTAACAATCTATCGTAGGCTTTTAATTTTTCTGTTGCAATTGCATTTTCCTGAGAAAGCAGCTGATTTTCACTGCGTAATTGCTCATTTTCCTGGCGTATTGTTTCAATTTCAGTAAATAAATTGACATAGTTGAAAAAATGATTCACTGTACGATAAACAACCTGATTAATTGGCTTAAAAATAGTTATACCTACATCTTCAACTAATCCAAAAAATCCTTTACCATGGTAATCTACTGTAATAATCAAAGCAGACAAAAGAAATAAGCATAAAAATATAATAAATGCTCTCCGTTCTTTTGAGATTCTATACAATTAACACTCCATTTCATCCGCAAGTGGAATAGTCTATTTAAGTTATTTCAATTATATCAATTAATTGTTTATCTGTTTCTGAAAGTTTTATGTAAGATACGCTGGTATTTATCAAAATTTTCCAGGGCTTCTCCAGTTCCCTTCACTACACAATATAATGGCTCTTTTGATGTAAAAACGGGAATTTCTATTTGCTCCTGTAGCACTTCATTTAAGCCAGCCAATAAAGCTCCTCCTCCTGTCATAATCAATCCTTTGTTAATTATATCTGAAACAAGTTCAGGAGGTGTTTTCTCTAATGCTAGTTTAGTAGTATTTGCGATTGCCCTTACTGAATCAGAGAGGGCTTCTTTTAATTCATTTTTGGCTAATTCGATTCTTATAGGCAATCCACTAAGCCGATCCCTTCCCTTTACTTCATAATAATCATTCTCACTATTCTCATTATTTGAATTCTTATTGGAAAGAGCGATCTTTAAAGATTCGGCTGTCAGATCACCAATAAATAGGCCATGTTTATCCTTTATGTATTTACTAATTTGTTGATTCATGTAATCGCCAGCTACCTTAGATATCTCATTCACCACAATTCCTCCCAAAGAGATAACAGCAACTTCAGTAGTCCCTCCACCAATATCTATAACCAAATTCCCCATGGGTTCAAATATGGGTAAACCTGCTCCTATAGCTGCTGCAATAGGTTCTTCTATTAAAAAGACCCTATGAGAACCGCATTCATAGGCAACCTCAGATACAGCCCTTTTCTCTACTTCAGTCACTCCCGAAGGAACACAAATAGTAATTGAGGGTTTGATAAACTGATTTCTTTTGAATATTTTTTTTATAAAATAACGCAACATTTCTGCTGTAACTTCAAAGTTAGCAATAACACCATTCTGCAATGGCCGAACGGTATAAACACCTTTAGGTGTTCTTCCGATCATAGCCCTAGCTTCCTTCCCGACTTTTAGAACATGATTATCTTTTTTTATATATGCCACCACAGAAGGTTCTTCTAAGATAATACCTCTGCCCTTGACATAGACCAACGTTGTTGCAGTACCCAAATCAATCCCTATATTCCGGGAAAAGGAAGAAAAAAGAGATAGGTTAAACATCTATTGAGCTCCTTCATGTAATTATTTACATTAAATAGTATATCCCAGATGCGCCTGAAATTATTTTATGCTATTATAAAAAAAATAATTTTATTCAGTCTCCAGTAATTATATACTAGAACTTTGTTTTTTAGCAATTTTTTAGCAATTGGATGCTGTTAATTTTTATTTATAACCTAAATAAATAATGAGTCCGATTAAAATTCAATTTATTAAATATTATTCTATCAAAATTATGATATATAATAAAAACATTTTATCTATATTTTCATATTTCTTTCTAAAAGGGGAATATTTATGAACCAATTGATTTTAACCATTCTTATAATCACTATTGTATACTTCTTTATTTTTACCAGTCGTCGTCTTCGTACTACTGCTTCTTTTCTAGGAGGAATAGTTGTTATATTTATAGGCCTTATCTCTTTTGATACAGCAATTAGCTATATAGATTTTACAAAATTGGGAATAATTATTGGAATGATGATTCTTACAATAATTGCAAAAGACAGTGGAATATTCCAATATCTGGCAATTAGAATGATGCGTTACAGTCATGGAAAATCCTGGACATTATTTGTGCTTCTATCAATTTTAACCGGCCTTTTATCATCAATTTTCGATGAAATTACAACTCTTCTTTTTATGACAAATATTACATTGGCCATTACTTCGATCTTAGAAATATCATCCGTCCCATTCCTAATTTCTCAAATAATCCTTGCTAATATTGGTGGCATGGCTACTTATTTGGGTACTCCAACTAACATAATGATTGGTTCTTCGGCTAATTTTTGTTTTTATGATTTTATATATCATATTGCACCAATAGCTATCATATTGACTGTAGTCAGTATTTATTATTTTAAGATAGTCTTTGGAAAAGTAATGAAAAATAATAAAATTCCCGCTGTAATTATTAATAATTTTGATAAGATTAATGAAAAAGAGTGTATTATAAATCCTTTATTATTCAGAAAAACTCTTATTGTCACATCTATAGGTATCGTCTTGGCATTATTTGCTCATATTTTTCAGATCGATTTAGTAGTAATCATACTTCTTGCCGGCTTTTTTCTTCTATTTTTGAATACCGATAAAAGTGTACATTCAATCTATGCTCAGATTGATTGGGCTATTATATTTTTCATTATTGGTCTTAATGTACTTGCAGGAACATTAGAAGAACATGGTATTATAAATATAATATCACGAACATTACTCAAAATAACTGAAGGAAATACAATTTCAATAAACTTCTCATTTTTGGCTTTTAATACTTTCTTTTCATCATTTTTGGATAATATCCCCATAATTAACCTGGCAATCCCTATCGCTAAACATATTATTAGAGAAATCCCTTCAATAAATCCTGTTATTTGGATTACTATGGCTATAGCAGCAAATATTGGTGCAAATGGTACACTTGTTGGAACTGCCTCCAACTTAATTGTTGCAGAAATAGCTGAAAAAAATAATCAAAGAATTAATTTCTGGTATTTTTTCCGTATTGGCTTTCCTTTGGTAATAATTCACTTTATAATTTCATTTATCTATATTTATTTACGTTATTTAATATAGATTCAATAATATTTCTAACAGAAATTCTATAAAATCAATAAAAATATAATTAGTAATATCTTTTTACTTCAAATCTTTGAACTGTATAGTTTTCAGCTGGAGAAATGCCTGCCTTTTGCCTGGCAATATCAAGCTGATACTTAACCGTATCTACACCTTCTAAATTTGGCAATAAAAGCCCTTTTTTATATCCAGAGCTAACAATAACACCATATTTT
>CAYOLB010000069.1:0-5548 GCA_964404675.1 uncultured Atribacterota bacterium
CCCGTTATTTTACTTCCAAGCTTTTTCTGTTTACAAAGGCTTTCATTCACTTCCAATGGTTTTAATTGTTTTTTCTTTTTTACTTTTTAGCTTTTCTTCTAATTCCTTCTTTTGATAGTATAATTCCTCTGATTCTAATCTATTATTCCAAATAGTAAATAGTTCCAAAGTGGCTGAAAAAGCATGGCGATTTGAACTGAGCATAACAATTAGAGGTAAAATATTTTTGACCGAATTACAAAATGTTGTAGATAATGATTTATAGGCTAATTTTTCATCGGCACAGCCAGAAATAAAGAATGAAGAAAACCCCTCTAAAGCATTCGTTACGTTAAGAAATTCGTTCATTAAGTCTTTTAATTTTTCAATTTCTTTGTCATCAGAATAGGGCTTTACTTTTATCCCATCTTCTCTAATAATAACTTTTGATTTTTTGAAAAATTGTATTTCTTTTTCTTCTATTTTTTTATCTAAAATATTTATAATGGGTATTATTGTCAATCCATACTCTTTTATCTGGTCTGATGTTAACCTCATAGCATCCCTCTTAGCCGTAATTCTGGTTGCTTTCTTTTGTTCCTCAATCTGATTTTTTGTCAATGTAATTTGATTTAATGCAATGCAAGCTATGATCACTAGCGCTGGACCACTTAAGTAATATATTATTTCTAATAAATTTTTAAAATATTCCATATTAGCCTCCAAACACTGAAATAAGAGTTAAATATTTTTCAATAAAAAGATTAGAAATACATTTGTTATATAATTAAAAACAACTTTTCTTTTTTATTTTTTTGGTCTTGGTTTTGGATTTGGCCTAGGTGTTTTAGGTTTTTCACCTCTTCCTTTTTTTACTGGTTCTTTATCCTTTGCCATGATTGTCTCCTTTAATCTAATATTTCTATCAATTCGATTACTTTGTTGCCATTAATGTAAATACCAGGTCCTGTAATATTTACTTTTGAACCATCTTCGTCCATCCAAGCAGCATCTGATAAAAATAGTTCTTTTTCTTTGGTATCTTCAGAATAATAATCTGGCCATCCAATTAATTTCCTTCCATCTTGAAGATGTACCAATAACCATTTACCACGGAAATCTAAAAAAATATCATTCCAAACTGATACCCTACCTGTAAAATTAGTAATTTTTATTTTTTCTCTTAATAATGTATATACCCAACCTTTATTTATAACAAATGCTATTAAGATACCAGTAGATAAAGAAATAATAAATATTGTGATAGTCTCTATTAGAATGTTGTTTGATATTCCTAATTGACTTAATAAAAATATATATATTCTATAAACAGTATAATTCAATAAATTATAAGCAAGTGCTTCTATAATTTTATCTATATCTTTTTTATCTTTGGTAGTACATAATCCATTTTTAATTAATAATGTAAGAAATCCAGGAAATAATAATAGAACAAATTTAAAAGAGGTAATATCATCCATAATTTATTTTTCTCCTATCTATAACATTTTCATCAAGAAAAAAATGATTGAATTTTTACCTTTATTACTTATGTATATATTTTTGGTAAGTATTAATAAATATTTCTATAGTATTCCTTTCTTCACTGGACAAGTTGGGATTATCTTTATATTTTTCTGCTAATTTATTCAGATCTTCAATATTATAAATTCGACTAATTTCTTTAACATTAAATACAATTTCATCATCAAATGAAAGACCTTTTTGGGATTTTAAAAATGTTACAAATTTTTTTGGATCCTCTGAAATTATAGAAAAAATATAATCATTCACAACTATATTGTTTTCTCCTTCAAAAGTCTCCCAATTACTGCCCCATTGATACAATACACGATTCCAATCATCGATTTCTTTGATAATATCTCTCTTTTCTTTAATAAAATACCTTTCTAAACGTTCTAATACTATTTCTTTCAGTTTATCTATATTGATAGAATCATAAATGTTAAAATAAGTTCCCCTACCGTTTCTTTGACAAAAATAAATAATGGTAACGGCATAAGAAAGACCACTATTATTTACAGCTTCTTCTAAGATTGAATGAATTTTATTTTTCCCTATATTATTATTTGTAATAAACATAAGCAGCTTGATTGATTTATCATATTCAGACTTAGAAGAGCCATATGGCTTTTCTCTAGAAAAATTATCAGAAGCACTATACAAAAATCTTATTAAGGAAAGTGATACATCTTCAGTTATTTTTTCAGTAAATATTAATAGTTTATCAAAAAATTTTGATAAACTATTTTGTTTTTGTATATTTAACAATGTTTCAAAAATTATATTTTCTCTATTTTCTTCTTTGTTTTCTGAAAACAGTTTTAAAGTTGTTTCAATAAATTCATCAGATATATCCTCAGATGGAACTTTAAGTAAAAAATATTTTCTAAAACATTCAGGATGAGTAATCCGTTTTTCTGTTCTATACCTTTCAGCAGGATAACCTCGAACTGTTTTATGACCTTGTAAAACATCTTGAACTATAAAAAACAAACTTTTTAATAATTCTATTAAAGTTTTCATTTCTTCTTCACCTGATATAATATCTTCAATATGTTTTTTAATTATCCCAGCTTTTTTATCGTCATCTATATTTGAATAAAAAGGAGAAGAAAAAAAATATTCAACATCCCAGTTTACTGGCAAATAACTCCATTTGTTTATCCAAATGTCTTCATAAACATTTGGATAAACATTTCGAATTATTTCCAAGATAAAGAAATCATTTAAATTTACTTCATTTTTAATTGGTGTAAGAGTAAAATATAGACCATTTAAATACCTTTTGGCGCGACGTAGAGTTTTAATAATATTTTTAACTTGTGTTTGATAGATAACATTAAAATCTTTATAAAATTTCTCTCTTCTATCTTTGGATATTTTCAATTTTTCAAAAAGTGTATGGATATTTTCATATATGAAATTCTCAATGGAATCTTGTTCTGCGTGAGGCAATGGAATAGGTCTTTGTATAATTTTTTCCAAAAATTCTGATTCTAATTCTAAATTTTCTTTTAAATATCTCTTAATAATTCTTGGATCAAACGCTAAGAAAAAAATAATATTTTTAAAATTAGCGCTAGAACGAATTATTTTAAAAATCAAAAATACTTCCTTAGGCTGTAATCTATCAAGATCATCAATAAAAATTATTAACTTTTTACCTATTTGCTCAATATAATTTTCAATTTTTACTTTAATTTCATCTAAAGATTCATTAGAATTTTGTAAATTTATATTTAGACCGGTATTGGATAATCCCATAGAAATCATATTTTTATACTTTGTCAAAGTTTTATTAAAACCAGGTAAAATATATTTATTATTTATAGTTTGTTCAATTTTCTGATAGAAAGCAGCAAGAATGGCTTTTTCATCTTTAAAATTCCAAGGATTATAATCAACCAATAAAAATTGATTATTTTCTTTTAAACGGTTTTGCAAGATGTTCATTACTGAAGTTTTTCCTTCCCCCCAAGACCCATAAAGCCCAATTGTTACTACTGATTTTTCACAGGGAATATTTTTAATCTCTAGTTCTAAGTCTTTTATAAATGTTTTTCTATCTAATAAATCTTGTTCTAAATAATAAATAGACTCATCAAGTAATACTGGTATATCTTTTTTATTAAAATGTTTTTTTAGAGTCAATCCCAATTTTTCTGTAAAATTAAATAGCCACCAATTCCTCCTGAGTCTTGACTCCTTCTTTCATTTGTTCTATTTCTTCTAATAGAGGATCATCTTCTTGTAGGAATTGATCCTCTTTCATTATCTTCATATACCTTCTGCCGGTCTGCCATTCCTCATCAATTTCCATGAGCCTCATACAGACATAACGCAGGCAGGATTCCTGGTTCGGGAAAATACCGACTACCTTGGAACGTTGTTTTAAGTCTTTATTGATCACCCCTTCGATTAAATTGGTCGTTCTGATCTTACGGCGGTGATGTTCGGGGTAGCCCAGGTAGGTCAGGGTAAATTCCAGTTCTTCTTCTAACATACCACTGACCTTATGATAGCTGGTCTGATACTTCTGGGCAATCATCTGGGCTATGGTAGTAGCCATCTGCCTATTGGGAGAATTAAAGATTTGCTTGAGATATTCGGCCAGTTTTGCTTTTTCCTTATAGGGAACACAAGAGAGGACATTACGCATAAAATGACAGATACAGCGTTGATGGGCAGTATGAGGGAATACTTCCTGCTGGGCCTTAATGAGTCCCTTATGATCATCAGAGATGGTTAAATCAACTTTTTTTAATCCTTTATCTTTGATTTTGTTCAAATGATTCAAATAACTTTGGTAGCTTTCCTCAAAGGCCATATCAACACCCAGAATCTTGCGATATCCATTCTGATCTATACCTATGGTAATCAGTACAGGAGAAGATACGACCTGGTGGTTGACTCGAACATAAAAGTAGACGGCATCAGTAAAGAGATACAGGTAATGATCTTTCAGCTTTTCTTCCTGCCAGCGTCTTATCTGGGGATCCAACTCCTGGATGATTCTGCTGACTGTTGATTTGGAATAGGTAAGATCCGGGGATAACTTACCTACTATCTTTTTAACTCTGTTTGTAGAGACGCCATCTTTGATCATCTGACAGATATTTGCCAGTAATGCTTTTTCACTTCTTTGGTAGTTTTCAAATAATTGGGTCTGAAAGGCAAATTCCCGGATCTGGGGTTTGGCCAGTAATAGATTACCTACCCTGGTATTAAAAGAGCGGGGCTTATAGCCGTTACGATTCGCTTTTCTCTTGGTATTGTCCCTTTGATGGGATAATACACCCACCTGTTGATCTCTTTCTTCTTCCATGAGCTCCTGTATGATTCTCCTTACCACTTCTTTTAGAAAATCTCCATCCTTGGAGAGCGCCTCTTGCAAAATCGCTTGTATTGTCTTACTATTTGGTTGGGTCATCTTGAATTAATCCTCCTTAATAATTTTTAGAGTATCTTCTATTTATTATGGAGGCTCTTGATGGCCCATTTCAAGCTATTATTTGAAATTACTATTTTACTTTTACAGAAAATATAACACACACTCGTGATAGCAAACATCTTAATAAAAAAATAATGGAGAGGAAATATGAAATGAAAGTAAATAAAACATACTTTGTTTTTGCCATTTTACTGGTAATAACATTTATATTTAGCGGGTGCGGTATTGTTCCTGCACAACCAAAAGGAACAATCTCCGGCCAGGTTCTGGTACCTCCAGGAGCTAGCGAGATGTCCAAAGATGTTTCCGGCTGGGTACCGGCAGCCGATGCTGAGGTTACAATCGTTGATGCCAATGGTGTTACTCACACGGTAACTACTGATGAAAACGGCTACTATACATTTGAAAACGTTGAAGTTAATGCCAATACTGTTGTTACCGCTACAGTAACGGTTGATGGTAAAACAGTAGTTTTAAAAGGAGTTATTCCGCAATCAGTAGCAGAAGATGAAGACTATGATGCAGGCACAATGTCTCCTGAATCTACTACACTGGCTCTGGTAGTAGAAAAGATGATAGAAGAGGGAGTGGATC
>CAYOLB010000070.1:0-7294 GCA_964404675.1 uncultured Atribacterota bacterium
CGATACTGCTTACTCAATATTTATTGCATATCTATTAATAATTTACAATACTTCCATATTATAATAGTAAATTGGAAAAAAGATAAGACCTTTAAATAATTTTTTTTAGATTTTTACTAAATATTGAATAATTTAATATGTCAATACATAAATGGTTGTTTTTTCAGGAAGTATCGTTTCAGTCACTTCAAAAAATGGCTTACCAATTATATTAATATTTTGCTTCTTATTAAGAAAGACAGATAGGGGATCAATTGACCATTTAATTGCATCAGTTTTATAATGCATGGGAAGAACTATTTTTGGTTTAATCTGATTAATCACCCTTTCTGCTTGAATATAATTAATTGTAAAATAACCTCCAACCGGAATAAACAAAATATCAACATGACCCATTTGTTCTAATTGTTCATTTTCCAGGATATGACCTAAATCTCCAAGGTGACATAATGTTAAATTGTCAGTTTTAATTAGAAAAATAGTGTTCTCTCCCCTGTATTTCCCATAAACACTATCATGGTATGATGCAATACCTTTAAAGATTATTTTGTGTGTATCCCTATTAACTGGACCCTTCAAAACTACAGGCTTCCCTTTGATACCCATGGTATTATTATGATCATAATGTTCATGACTTATGGTAATTATATTTATTTTTTCTTTTGTCATATGATATCCCAATGTTTCGTCAAAAGGATCAGTTAAAATATTTATTCCTCGTTCATTAGTTATTAAAAAACAGGAGTGACCTAACCATCTTATTCTCATTACTACAGCCTTTCATTAGCTAATATCGCACCCGCATAGCAGGTGGGTTAAGGTGATTTTTCATGGTTAAATAAAATATTTAAAAAGGTTATTAACCCTTTTTTGAACAAGAGAATCACAAAAAGCTATAATTATATTACCAGATTCTGATAATTCTATTAAGCTGAATGGTTCCTGACTCATTCTAACAATAATTTTTTTTATCAGTCCTTCTTCCACCTTAGTAATATTAGCATAATCTGGCCCAGAATTAAGTTCTTTTTCCAATAAACTTATATCCATATAATTTTTCTTTTTTCTTGCTTTTTGCAAAATCTTTATTATATTCTTTATCAACATCCATTGCTGCCATTGATCTTTTCTTATTTCCAGTAATCTATTCAGGCTGTTTTCAGGATGATGCAGGGGGCTGAAAGCAATCTGTAACTCAAATAGAGAAAAAGGTATTTTTTGATGCTCTTTCATAATATGGTACAGTGTAGACAGCTCATATAGCTGGACTGACTCTTCATTAGACCTATCAATTAATTCCTTAACATCAAATCTATCTGCAAATAATATTACTGAATCTATATCAATACTTCCTTTTATATCCTTAACAGTTTTCCAATCAATTGAATGTATCATATTAATATTGTAATTTTCAGGCAAACCAAGAATCAAGATAGAATAAGATTTATAATCCAGGAAGGCACTGGCAATGAGCAATTCCTGCTGGCTGTTATCTACATAATCAACCTCATAGCCCAAAAATTCAAAAGCTTGTTTGATTGAGGATTGAAAATTCCTAATGTCGCTGGAATTTAGAAGAATTCTGTATAACTGTTCAGCTTTATTCACCCATTCAATCAGGCCCCATTGATTGTCAGAAATTTTCAGATAACGCAGATCGTTGTTTAATGTATTTTCAATATAATCAGAGAACAATCCATTATTGTCAGGGTCTTTCTTAATAACAGCACTATATATTTGAGAAAAGCTTAATGGATGCCCTTCTTCCTTTAAAGCCTCATAAATAAAATCACTAATATCTTTTTTGGTATCTGATTTTATATTCTTTTCTGCAATTATAAAATATCTTTTTTTGTTATCATCAATCAATCCAATAAATATCCTGTCATTGACATCTAACTTTCTTTTATTATACCAATCTCTCAGGCCGTATATATGTCTCTTTCGATAATTAACCAGGGCTTTAATTTCTTCTCCATCTATATCTACAAAAACAATCTCAACATCTCTATCATCGCGACTCCAGCCAAAATATGGCCTAAGATATGTAGTTAAAAAAATGGTCCCACTTCGCAAGCAATAGGAAGTTAGGGTATAGGGCAAATTAGCTTCTTTGTATTTCCATTTTACCAAACCCCATATTCCTCGATGATACCTGATAAACCTTTTATCAGCTCCAATAGAAGCATTGATATCATGATGTGGGTTCTCAGCTTTTAACTCTTTAATCTTTAATAACTCTTCTGTGATTCTGCGATAGTGCATCGGTCGATGGTTTTCTTCCAGAATGTCATAAGCCAAATCAGCAATCGATTTTTTATGCATTCATTACCTCCGACAAATAATCAAAGCCTATTTTTTATATTTTTTCATCAGTTCAACATATCCCTCTGCATGTTCTCTTAACATTGTAAATTCTTTTTCAGATATTTGTCTTACTATTTTCCCTGGTACTCCCATTACCATAGAATTAGCAGGTATAACTGTTTTTGGGGCAACCACTGATCCAGCAGCAACAATCACATTCTCTTCAATTACTACTTCATCCAGTATATTAGCACCTGAGCCTATTAAAGAATAATCTTTCACAGTACATCCATGCAAAATTGCTCCATGTCCAATTGTAACATAGTTTCCAACTTTAGTGGGCATATTTTTCGCAACATGTATCAGTACACCATCCTGCACACTAGTATGATGCCCAATGGAAATATAGTCTAAATCTCCTCTTAAAACTGAGTAGAACCAAACACTACTATATTCACCAATAGTTACCTTCCCAATAATAGTAGAATTATCTACCACCAGGGATGTTCCATCAATACTGGGGATAGCATTACCAAATTTCAAAATCATTTCTTACCTCCAATATTTGCTTTATTGTTATGGCAGTTTTTTTGCCAATTCCGGGAATCTGTTGTAATTCTTCTATCTTTGCTTCCCTGATATGGTCAATACTTTTAAATTTTGATAGAAGCTGTCTTTTTCTTTTTTCACCAATACCGGGAATAAAATCAATTACAGAATTTTTCATGAGTTGACTACGCAATTTTTTATGATAACTAATTGCAAAGCGATGGGCCTCATCTCTAATTCTCTGAACAAGAAAAAAGACCTCAGAGTTTCTGGGTAAAATGATTGGCTTGCTATTTCCTGGTCGAAACAACTCTTCTTCTCTTTTTGCCAAAGAGGAAAGTTCTACCTCAATTTCCAACTCTTGTATTGTTTCAGCAACTGAACTTAATTGTCCCTTACCTCCATCTATTAATACAAGATCCGGTAATTTTTCATTATTTATTTTATTATCACGGTATCGCCTGTAAACTACTTCTTTCATCATAGCAAAATCATTAATTCCCGCTACCCCCTTTATTCTATAATGACGATATTTTCTTTTATCCGGTATTCCATCAATAAATACCGCCATAGAACCAACTGATAACTGTCCATGGATATTAGAGATATCAAAGGCTTCAATATGATTTGGAATCGTTGCCAATTTTAAATATTTTTTTAAATCAAGAAGAGCAAATTTCAGAGAGCTGTGATTTCTTTTTTCTTGTAAATAATGATTCAATTTTTTTTGATAAGTTTTGCTAATCTTTTGTTGGGTAATCACCTTTTCTATCATATTAATAGTATCCCTGATTTTTGCTGCTTTTTCAAAAAATAATAATTGAGATGCTATCTTCATTTCTTCTCTCAATTTTCTTAATAAAATAGTATGCTGTCCGGATAATAAAAGGCAACACTCAGAAACACTTTTTTGGTAATCCTCCGGACTTATCTTTTGTGCACATGGTGCTGAACAAAGACCAAGCTGATAATCAAGACAAGCCTTCCCTTGCTTGAATTTTCTTTCAGTGCAATTTCTTAATTTAAATATTTCCCTCAATTTCTTAACAGCTTTTCTGGTTACCTCTACATCTATAAAAGGTCCATAATAACGGGCCTTTTTATCATCAGTCTTTTTATTTCGACGTACCAGTTGAATAGCAGGAAAAGAGGTCTGTTTGGTTAGCTTAATATATGGATAACTTTTATCATCTTTTAACTGTGTATTAAAATAAGGCTGGTTTGTTTTTACCAGATTACTCTCTAAAAGCAAAGCCTCCATTTCTGATGTGGTAGTAATATAGTCTATATCATAAACCTTTTCAATCATTTGACTCACTTTCGGTGAATGATAATAAGATTTATTAAAATAAGAATTTACTCGATTTCTTAAAGAAATTGCCTTACCGATATAAATTATTTCACCTGCTTTATTTTTAAACAGGTAAACTCCACTCTTAGAAGGCAATTGCTTAGCTTTCTCTCTAATATTCATCGTATTTCCCGCAGTAAATTACCTTTAACTGTATTCTTCTCATATCTTTCAGTTTTCAGAATCTTTTTTAGAAATTGTCCTGTAAAAGATAGAGAGTGTTCTATTATAGCTTCTGGTGTTCCTTCAAAGACCACCTGGCCTCCCTCGTCACCACCACCAGGTCCCATGTCAATAATATGGTCAGCTGATTTAATAACCTCAAGATTGTGCTCAATTACCAGTACAGTATTCCCCTGATCAACTAATTTATTTAGTACATCTAATAATTTTTTGACATCAGCAAAATGCAATCCTGTAGTTGGTTCGTCTAATAGATACAATGTTCGGCCAGTGCTTATTTTGCTTAATTCTTTGGCAAGTTTTATCCTTTGGGCCTCTCCTCCAGATAAAGTACTAGCAGATTGCCCTAATTTTATGTAACCCAACCCTACATCAACCAGGGTTTGCAGGCTTCTTTTTATCTTGGGAATATTTTCAAAAAAGTTACTTGCTTCCTCCACTGTCATATCCAATATCTCGGCAATATTTTTGTTCTTATACCTAACCTCCAGCGTTTCCCGGTTAAATCTCTTCCCCTTACATACTTCACAGGGAATATAAATATCTGGCAAAAAATACATTTCAATCTTTACAATTCCAGCTCCCTGGCATGCTTCACATCTTCCACCTTTGACATTAAAACTAAACCTTCCTGGTGAATATCCTCTCATTTTTGCTATTTTAGTCTTTGCAAATAACTCCCTGATAAAAGTAAAAGCTCCAATATAGGTTGCAGGGTTTGAACGAGATGTTCTGCCAATTGGTGATTGATCAATTGTTATAACCTTATCAATATTTTCTAAGCCCTCCAAGGATTTGTGCTCACCAGGCCTCACCCTACTATGGTATAAAGATTTCAAAAGGGATTTATATAATACCTCTTCAATCAAGGTACTCTTACCTGAACCCGATACCCCTGTAACACAAATAAATTTCCCCAAAGGTATAGTCACATCTATATCCTTTAGATTAAACTGGCTGGCACCAATTATCTTTAAATTATTGCCATTCCCTTTTCTTCTTTTTTGAGGAATGTGAATACTTTTTTTATTGCTTAAATATTGCCCGGTAATAGAATCATTATTGCTCTGAATATCTTTTTCGCTACCCTCTGCAACAAGATACCCTCCATGAATTCCCGCACCTGGTCCCAAATCAACAATATAATCAGCAGAACGTATGGTTTCTTCATCATGCTCGATTACAATAACAGTATTTCCCTGATCTCTCAGCTGAAAGAGGGTATTTAATAATTTATCATTGTCACGCTGGTGAAGTCCTATAGATGGTTCATCTAAAATATATAATACTCCTGTTAAACTAGAGCCAATTTGAGTAGCCAATCTAATCCTCTGATTTTCTCCTCCTGCCAGACTTGAAGAAGAACGCGACAGGGCAATATAATCCAAACCAACATTTATTAAAAACATTAATCGATTGGTGATTTCTTTTCTAATCTGTCTGGATATATCTGCTTCTCTTTTGTCTATTTTCAAGTTTTGAAAAAATCTCACCAATTCTTTAATTGTCATATCCGATAGATCAGCAATAGAATAACCGGCAATCTTTACCATTAAGCTTTCTGGTCGCAGTCTTTTTCCTTGACAAACAGGACAAATGGTTATATTCATATATCTTTGGATATCAAAACGAATATATTTTGATTTGGTCTCCCTGTGTCTTCTCTTTAAATTATTAATTACACCTTCAAATTCATTTTTGTGTACCCATTTATTGCCATCATCTTTCTGATTATATTCAAACATTACTTTTGTATTTCCAGAACCATATAATAATATATTTTGTTGTTCCTCGGTTAATTTATTAAAGGGAGTATCAAGAGTAAATCCATAGTGCTTGGCAACTCCTAATAAAAGATGATACAGATACCTGCCTTTAATCTCTCCCCAGGGTGCCAATGCCCCTTCTAATACTGATTTACTTTTATCCGGAACAACTAAATCAGGGTCAATTTCCATTTTATAACCTAACCCACCACATTCAGGACAGGCACCATAGGGGCTGTTAAAAGAAAATATTCTTGGGGTTATCTCAGGTAGGCTAATACCACAATGTGGACAGGAAAACTTTTCACTATAGATTTGTTCTTTTTCCTGTTCATCCAGTACAATAACTAATCCATCACTTAATTGAAGTGCTGTTTCTATGGAACTGCTTATCCTGCTCTTTATCTCTGGTTTAATTACCAATCTATCAATCACAATATCAATGTCATGTATCTGATATCTTGCTAAATCGATATCATCATCAACTTCGGCCATTTTACCATCAATTCTCAAACGAACAAATCCTTTTTTTCTGATATCCTCAATAACCTGTCGATGTTCTCCTTTTTTAGCTCTTATAACAGGTGCTAATATTTTAATTTTACTGTTGTTAGGCATATTCATTACCTGGTCCACAATCTGATCTAGGGTCTGTTTTGTTATTTCTCTACCGCATTTTGGACAATGAGGAATCCCTATTCTGGCATATAGCAATCTTAAATAGTCAAATATTTCGGTAACAGTTCCCACAGTAGAGCGAGGGTTTTTACTTGACCCTCGTTGGTCAATTGATATAGATGGAGATAATCCTTCAATAAAATCCACATCTGGCTTATCCATTTTTTCCATAAATTGCCTGGCATAGGATGACAGTGATTCAATATAGCGACGCTGGCTTTCAGCGTAAATTGTGTCAAAAGCCAGTGATGATTTTCCAGAGCCACTTAATCCGGTAACCACTATTAATTTATTACGGGGTATTTTGAGAGTAATATTCTTCAGATTATGTTCTCTTGCCCCTTTGATTATAATTTTTTTCTGTGCCATTTTTTATCTAACTCCTAGTTACTCCCTTACTCTTTATCATTTTCTTTAAATATCATCTTTTGTATATGAAAACAGTATATCGTATACCGTA
>CAYOLB010000071.1:0-2793 GCA_964404675.1 uncultured Atribacterota bacterium
AGTACTGTATATGAATTAGGTTCTCCTGAATTTGACTATACATGGAATACATCCGGCTACAGCGAAGGAAGTCACACAGTAAGACTTGAGGTTGCTGCTACTGGTGATAACAGCTGGAGCAACCCAACAGTTAGAGAGAAAAGCTATTATCTGCAACCTAAAAATGTAGGCTTAAGCAAGCCTACATTATCTTCTCCAAGCAATGGCTCCTTATTACCGCCAGGAACAGATATTACTTTAAGGTGGAACTTAGTAAGTGGTGCAACTGAATATATAGCTGAGATTTGGGGAGGCCAATATGGTGGAACCCATAACACACTTGGAGGTTGGCAGTCAGGAACATCGCGGCATATCGGTACAATGTCACCAGGTAATGTTCTATGGAGAGTAAAGGCGCGTAATTCTTCAGGTGTTGAAAGTCCCTGGAGTGATGAATGGAATTTTACTCCGCAGTAATAAAATTATTATATTTATATAAAAGATATATTTTAATTTAAGGGGAGGTTTCTATGGATGTAAATAATGTTACAAAAAAGGAGCAATTAAGAAATTTGATAAGAGTAAGCATTAGTTTTGCTATTACTCTAATAGTACTAGCAATAATCAGAGCAGTTGTTCTAAAGCTCCCGCATATGGATGAGATTGTTTCACGGTTTTTAACTATTTCTGATATTGTTGTAATGATTATATCTGTAATATTTATTGTTGTAATTATTGTTTTTGGGAATATCTTAGCAGGAAACGCGGTCCTTATGCTTCCCATATTTCCTGGAATTGGTTCTTTAATTAACAATATTGTAATTTTAATTTCAATTATAATTGCTTATGTCTCTTTTGATATTTTAGTCATGCCCTTTTTTAGGCAGTATGATATTGCCTGGCTATATCCAATTATTTTTTTAGTCCTTGCATTAATTCCAATTGCAAGAATCATCTACATCTTCTACACAAATTCTGGAAATATAGCTTATTTATTTAGAAGAGCAAAATCTCCATCACTAAAAGGTGATATTGTTTGCAGTAATTGTGGCGCAGCTAATCCACCTGGCTCTGAATTTTGTATAGCATGCGGTAAAAAATTGGAAGAGCCTATAAAAAATATATGCCCTAACTGTGGTGCTGAACTTGCACCAGGGTCGGTATTTTGCAGTAATTGCGGATACAAGATCGAGAAAACTGAAAAAGGAGATACTAAAAATATATGCCCTAACTGTGGTGCTGAACTTGCACCAGGGTCGGTATTTTGCAGTAATTGCGGGGCAAAAATTGGCAAAGACCAATAAAAGATTAATTCATTTTTAAACTCTTTTATTTTTTAAAATTTATTGTTATAAAAATATTATTTAAATTAAAGGAGAGTTAATGAATAGAAAATATTTATTATTAGCAGTTTCAATAGTTTTTTTATTAATTTTATCTATTAGTCTATATAGCTGCACAGGTTTTGAGGACTTGTATCAAAATATAAATCCAATAAAGGAAATCGAGATTGGTATTGATGTATATAAAGATGGCTGGGCAGATCTTAATATAAAAGTACTTTTTCAGGAAGATGAATCTACTTACAATGAAGAAATCTATAAAGAAATGAAAGATGCTGCTCAAAGCCAGGGCTTTAAGGTAACAGACTTTAGCGACGGCCTATCAGATGGATTTATTGCCTCGATTCCTATATACCTTTTAGCTCTAGAAGAAGACAGTTACAGTTTCGAGGGTACTTTTTTTGAAGATATGCAGTGGGATATTTCAGAAGCTCCTTTGGAAATAGAAAAAGGATTTTTAACAACGAATTATAAGTTTTATACATATATGGGATCTATAATGCCTGTAAATCAAAGATTTGTGCTTAGTCTTCCAGGTAAGTATCTTGAAAATAATGCAGATACAATTGAAGATAATAAACTAATATGGAATTTAAGTGGAAGTGGAACAATTGAGGCAGAATCTCAGGTTTTTAATATTGGTCCACTAATTCTTATTATATTTATTTCAATTGCTATATTAGCAGCAATAATTTTAGTTATTTATAGAGCTGGAAAGACTACCCAGCAATCTTTTCTATACACGCAAAAGAATTATTGTCCAAAATGTGGAAGTAAAGTAACTCCAGGAAGTAATTTTTGTAATAAATGTGGTTCAAAGCTTTAAATTATAAAATGTTTTAAAAAATATTTTTTTAAAACAAATAAGTAGAATAGATCAATGTTAAATCTTTCAGGAAGTTCCTAAAAAATGAAAATTTGCCCTAACTGCGGCAGTCAAAATTTAGACTCAGCTAGTTTCTGCAAAGTATGCGGCTATAAACTAGAAAAGCCAAAAATCCTTTGCCCCTACTGCCATAAAGAAATTGAGCCAGGCGAGAAATTCTGCAGGCACTGCGGAGCAAGCTTAACTAAAAAAACTACTAAAAATAAGAATTTAAAACTTCTTCTATATTTACTTATTGGGTTTGTAGTTGCAGTAGCTATAGGTATTACTGGCTACCATTTTTTAAATAAGTATTTTGCTGAAAAAGAACCACCAAGTGCTACTGTAGAAGAAAATCCTAAGCAGCAATTAGAGCCTACAGTCCCTGATGATGGTAAAAGTTATATTTACGATTATGCAAATATAATTGACTTAGAATATGAAGATAAAATTGATGTTCTAATAAGTAATCTAAGAGAAGAAAGCTCTATTGAAATTTATGTAGTTACAGCTAATTCTATGGGTGGTAAAACTGAAGAGGATTATATTTCTACTATATTAAAAGAGATAGGATTAGAAAAAAATTCAGATGAGTTATTACTATTT
>CAYOLB010000072.1:0-3569 GCA_964404675.1 uncultured Atribacterota bacterium
GAAAATTTGCTCTCTGATATACATAGAGAATTTTTATGTTTAGTTAATTTTAGGTTATAATAATAAAAAGACTTAGAATTATTATGTATTATTTTTTAAATTAAATGAAGGGAATTAAATGAAAAATAAAGATATTTCTAACAAATTCTTAAATGATTTTTCCAAAGATTATTCTAAAAACATGAAAAGTAAAATCATAAGTGATGCAGTTACTAAAAATGGGATTAATAATATAGCCATAAATCGTGATTCGGTCATTAAAATGCAGCATGCTTTTTCCGAAGAGATAAAAACCGGGATGATTACCAATCAAAAAAAATCCGGGAGATGCTGGATGTTTGCCGGTTTAAATAAAATACGCTATGCTATGGCCCAAAAACTAAATTTAAATATTGACGAAAAGGAAGGATTTGAACTTTCTCAGGCCTATTTAATGTTTTGGGATAAATTAGAAAAAGCCAATTATTTTTTAGAATCTATTATTGAAACAAGAAGAGAAAAGATTAATAGTCGTCTATTAATGTGGATTTTAAATAATGCGATGATAGATGGTGGCCAATGGGATATGTTTGTAAATTTGGTTGAGAAATATGGTATTATTCCAAAATTTGTTATGCCTGAATCTTACCATAGTAGTGATTCTGCTTTGATGAATAAGATATTAAATTTAAAACTAAGGGAATTTGCAAAAGTTTTACGGGAAGATTTAAAAGAGCAGGAAGAAGGAGATTTGAGAGATAGAAAAAAAGAGATGGTTAAAGAGTTTTACGCTCTTCTCTGTCATTTTTTTGGAGAGCCTCCTAAAGTTTTTGATTTTGAATACAGAGATAAAGAAAATAATTTTTATCATGATAGAAACCTTACTCCCTTAGAATTTTATAAGAGATATTCTCCCATAAAGGTTAGTGATTATATAAGTATTATTAACTCTCCTACTAGTGATAAACCATTTGGAAAAACTTACACCGTAAAATATCTGGGAAATGTAAAAGAAGGTAGAGAAGTACTATATCTGAACCTTAAGATTGACGAATTAAAAAAATTAACCATATCCCAATTAAAAGACGGAGAAACAGTCTGGTTTGGATGTGATGTCGGTCAAATGTTAGATAGAAAGTTCGGGATTCTGGATACAGACCTATATCATTATGAAGAAATCTTAGATACCTCCTTCCAATTATCCAAAGCAGATAGACTAAATTATGGTGACAGTTGTCTTACCCATGCCATGGTGTTTACAGGAGTAAATATTTTAGAGAATGGTCCAAACAGATGGAAGGTAGAAAATAGTTGGGGGAAAGAAAATGGTAAAGATGGATTTTTTGTAATGAGCGATAAATGGTTTGATCAATTTATGTACCAAGTAGTTGTGAATAAAAAATATCTTTCTGAGGAGTATTTAGCTGCCTTAGAAAAACCTCCCATAAAATTAGAACCATGGGATCCGATGGGCTCTCTAGCTTATTTTTTATAAAAGGAAGAACATTATATGAAAATATATATTAGTGCGGATATTGAAGGAATTACCGGTATCGCTAATTGGGATGAAGCTAATAAAACAAAACCTGATTATCAAAAATATTGCAAGCAAATGACCGAGGAAGTAAAAGCTGCCTGTGAAGGAGCAATAAATGCGGGTGCCAAGGACATTTTTATTAAAGATGCCCACGGTAGCGGAAGAAATATTATAGCAGATGACCTTCCCCAAAATATTAAATTGATTCGAGGATGGAGTGGACATCCATTTGCAATGGTTCAGGAATTAGATGAATCTTTTGATGCCCTAATTTTTATTGGTTACCATTCTTGCAGTAGTTCAAGCGACAATCCTTTGTCACATACGATGAGTTCATCTACCTATAATTATATTAAACTAAATGAAAAACTAGCCAGTGAATTTTTAATTTATTGTTATGCTGCTGCAACCGTTGGTGTGCCTTTAGTTTTTCTTAGCGGGGATGAAGGACTTTGCAATCAAGTTAATAATGTTAATGAGAACATTCGAACTGTAGCGGTAAATAAAGGTAGAGGTAATTCAGTGATTAGCATTCATCCTCAGTTGGCTATTAAAAAGATTAAAAAAGGAGTAGAGTTAGCATTAAGAGGAGATATTAATAAATGTAAAATAGATTTACCCCGACATTTTAAAATGGAATTATCATTTAAAAATCATGCACAAGCATACAAGATATCTTTTTATCCCAAGGTAAAACAAATTTCTACCACCAATGTAATTTTTGAATCAGATAACTATTTTGAAGTACTAAAAATGTTTTCATTTAGCAGGAGTACCTAGCGGAATAATGGAGGTAAAATGAGCATTGTATTGATAAAAAAAGGAGATATTTACAATCCGCAACATATAGGGCAAAAAGATATATTGCTTATCAATGATAAAATCTTTTTTATTGACCAGGATATAGCAGCCTTTACATTAAATGTAATTGATAAGAATATAAAAATTATTGATGCTTCTGACAGTATCATAATTCCCGGTCATATTGACCAGCATGTCCATATAAATGGTGCTGGTGGTGAAGGGGGACCTCAATACCGAACTCCTCCCGTCAAATTCAGTGAATTTGTGAAAGCAGGCATAACGTCAGTGGTAGGACTACTGGGTACTGATGGATTCGCCAGATCCCTAAAAGCTCTTTTAATGAAGGCAAGAGCATTGGACAAAGAAGGTATAACCACCTGGATTTATACCGGGTCTTATCAATATCCCTCACCAACCATAACCGGGAGCATCATATCTGACATAATGCTCATTGATAAGGTTATTGGGTTAAAGATAGCCTTATCTGATCATCGAGCTTCCCATCCTACCATAGAGGAATTCAAAAGAGTAACTTCCGAAATAAGATCCGGAGGTATACTAGCTGGAAAGGCAGGAGTAGTTCACATCCATACTGGAAGTGAAAAATTAGGTTTAAATTACTTATTTGATATAATTGAAAACACTGATATACCCATAGAACAATTTTCCCCGACCCATCTGGGTAGAGACGAAGAATCACTGAAAAATGATATCAAGTTTGGGCAAATGGGTGGATATATCGATATAACTACCAGTGTTTCCCCAGGTCTATCAGCGGAAAGATTAAAACCAAGCAAAGCTGTTAAAAGATTAACTGAAAACGGAGTCTCAATAACAAGAATCACTATGAGTACTGATGGAAACGGCAGTATGCCTAAATGGGATGAGAAGAAAGAACTTATTGGCATGACTGTTGCCTCAGTTTTATCTTTACATAAGGAGTTTGCGGATATCATACAAGAAGAGCAGTTATCAATAGAAGATGCTGCTAGGGTCACTTCTACCAATATTGCAAATCATTTAAAATTAGACCAAAAGGGAGAAATAACAATAGGTAAAGATGCGGATCTATTGGTTTTAGATAAAGGTTCTCTGCACATAAAGCATGTTCTAGCTAAAGGACAAATATTGATGGAAAATGAAAAAATCATGAAATTTGGGACATTTGAATAAAAATAAAATTATATAAAGATTATTCTGAATACAAATTGAGGACTTGGCTAATGTTACAAAAAGTAATGCAAAAACC
>CAYOLB010000073.1:0-4688 GCA_964404675.1 uncultured Atribacterota bacterium
CCCTTTGTATTTCCTTTTGTAATTGATTGTAATCTTCCGCCCCATGTGATAGGGGTGAATATTCATAAATTGTTTTTCCTTCCTGGGATACTGATTCAGTAAGGGTCACGCAGGTTCTTATTTTGGTTTTTAAGAGTTCTTTTTTATAGTGTTTTTTAACCAGCCCCACGGCTTCCTTGTGAAGCTTCTTTCTAACATCGTAATTGGTTATCAGTATTTTTATTTCCGGATCAATTCCAAAACCTTCCTGAAGTTCCTTTATCGTATCCTTAAAGTCCATTACCCCCCCCTAAGAGAAAAATATTCAGCCAGTATGGGTATTAATATCATACTACAGGTTAATAAAGAATTAATAGTTAATATTGTAATACCGGGGTTAGTGTCTATTATTATGAAGTGTCATATATTAACCATTATGCCCTATTACCATAAATATCAATAACCTTCAAATTTCGCTATTTAAGACGTTTTAAGCCTTATAAGTATTCCCCGGCGCGCCCGATTAGTTTATAGCTCAAAGCCGTTATATGGCGATTCTGGGACTATTTAGGTGTATTTTAAACCTATCGTTCTTCCCTTGCTTGACAGGTGTGCTATACTGTATACAAGACTTAGAAAAGAAGGCAACCTCTTAAGGTTTAGTTGAAATATAGATCCAAAAGGATTTATAAATAAGTTAAATTTTAAAAAGACCCTTAGAAAAGTTCTAAGCCTTGGTCCTGAGTTGTTGGATTACCTAAGGTCGCAAGACTATGGTATAAAGATAACTTAGGGTTTTTTATATATTGCATTGGAATAATATAAATACAGACACAAGAGAAGACACCCTAAAAGGTAACTGCCATTTATTCATTAGTACTAAGCATTGAAATTTAGAACTTTTTAAGGTTGGTATTCCATTTAATTAAATATTCAAAATAAATTTGTTCTTAATAGAAAATATAAGACAGATTTTTAACCTATTACCATTATGCTATAATGTTATAGTGTCAATTGTATTTTTTACTGAAAAATTTTAGCCATTGAAGATAATTCCAGGGTGTAAATATACCTGTATTAAAATTAATATAGTTTGGAGAAAAAATGAATACAAAATTAAAAATAGTTTACTGGAAAGGTGAAAAATTCTGGTTAGGTAAGATACTTGAACATCCTGAAATTATGAGCCAGGGTAAAACCCTTGAAGAACTCGAAGAAAACCTCATAGATGCATATAAATTAATGTTAATGGATGATGTTCCTTCAAATTACAAGCTTAAAGAAATATCTGTATGAAGCGCAGTGAACTGCTGAAACAGCTAAAAAAAGAGGGCTGTGTGTTATTTAGAAATGGCTCCAGACATGATATTTATATAAATCCCAAAACCGGACAAAAACAACCTATTCCAAGACATTCCGAAATTGACAATACTCTTGCAAAACACATTAAAAAATACCTGTGTATTGATAAATAAATTCTATATTGTCTGTTGTCTTTTCCATCCTGCCTTTTGAATGCCTGTTTTAAATTTATTTCCCAAAATAATTCTTGCACTAAATAGAAACAATTGAATTTAAAAATTCCCTCTCCCCTGATAATTAACGCTGTACAATTTAAGCCATTACAGTGAAGAAACTATAAGGATAACCTAAGAAATATAGCCTATTTAGCCGACTTAAGGGATAAAAAATAGCTGGAGTTAGCCTGTAAGCCGAGATATAATCTAAAAATGCTTAAAATATGTGTTTAAGGTTGTAATAGAACAAATATTAATTAAAATTCTTATTTTAAATTAATTATCATAGGTTTATCTACTCCAAAATTATGGTAATTGATGAGCACAAATACTAAAAATAGGCTAACAGGAAAATAGTATCATTAATAAACATAAAACGGCATTTTTTTACAGTTTGGCCCTGTGATAATATGTTTTTAAAATTATAATTTTGGTTTGAGTTTTCTCAGGACAGCCATTTAGGTATGTATCTTATTTTGTTTTTTCTGGGCCTTATCTATATACATATTTTTATCAGCCTCTTCTATTATGCCTTCTATATTTTCACTAAATTCTTTTTTAATCGACAAACCAAGTGAAATGCTGATATTATTTTTATTATCTAAACTCTGAATTTTGCAAGCTTTCCTGATTCTATCTACTATATATTGAGCATCTTCCTCAGATGTTTTAGGAAGGAGTATGATGAATTCATCACCACCATACCTGGCTACAATATCTTCTTTTCTGCAGGAGTTTTTTATAATTTCAGAAGCCGCAATTAATAATCTGTCCCCTTTTTCATGGCCATAACTGTCATTAACATACTTTAATCCATCAACATCCGCCATTATGATGCTTGTGGGCAGCTGTCTTTTGGTATCAATGCGTTTTAGCTCTTCCTCAAAGAACCTGCGATTATATAACCCTGTTAGCTTGTCATGATAGCTTAGGTAGATAATTTTTTTCTCTGCATTCTTACGTTCTGTTATATCCCGTATTGAGGCTGTTATAGCTTTCCGGCCATTTAATTCAAATAAACTAGAGCTGATCTCTACTGGGAATATATTGCCCTCTTTCTTTTTATGATAATCGACAGTTATAGGAGCATTGAGATCTTTTATTGCCTGTTTAGTTTTTTCCGGTTCTGCTGAAATATCAAAAAACTTTAATTTAAGCATTTCATCACGTTTGTATCCATACAGAATGCAGGCAGTGTTATTTACATCTAAAATGGCGCCTGTTTCTTGATCAAATATAAAAAGGGGGTCACCTACAGCGGCAAAAACACTTCTGAACCTTAATTCACTTTCTATAAGCTTAATATCGCTTCTTGCACGGGTAATGAGCATTCCCAGCTGCCGTGTATATATTTCAACATAACTATCATTTCTAAACTTAATATTTCTGGGCATCATTATGGTAAAATCCCCAATCATCACATTTTTCTTTAAAATCTTTACAAGAATAACTTCGCCTATATTAAACATTTTTTCTATTAGGGATATTAAAAGTTTGGGAAAAACTTCTCCTGAAAGTTCTCGCAAGTTTGAAAAACGAGTTATTGTTTGACCTTTTATTTTTTCATCACGGACAGGATCAAATTCCCATTCCTTACCAAGTAATTTAAAACCAAATAATGAGGATACTTTTTTCAATACTCCTTCTGGAATGGAAATAGCCACAGTTCTAAATTTGCGGCCATCTTCATCAAATAAGTTAAAAGCTGCATATTTTGCACCTGCAATATCTAAAATATCATCAGTAATCTTCTGGTAATCTAGTTTTACAACAGTAGATTGAAGAAACTCTTCTGATATTGCAACAATTTTCTCTAGTACTTTCTTTTCTCTATCTTTTTCAGTTACATTACCGGTTTCCAAATGGACAGCCCTTGACCTTTTTAAATCTTTAAGTAATCCTGATTTTTTGAAAGACTCTACACTTCATAAAAAATACAATACTGTTGTTTATATTATCTTATATTAGCTCAACTTCGCTATTATTAATAAGATAATTTTAATCCTGAGAATTAATAAATACAAATAAATCCCTTTAAATATTGATTTGAGGTTTCACTCTCTTAAAAGGCATCCGTCGATCTGTTATATAGCATAACCAGTGGGTTAAAATTTTCTCATCATCAGTTAAACCTCAAAGTCAACTAAAATTCCAGAGTCATCGCTTACGAAAATTCCAGACCCCAAACCAAAAAAATTATTTACCTTCACCCCCTTTAACTTTGATATCCTTTGTCCTGTAGCTTGGGCCGTTAATTTGACCTCCCCCCCTCCCCCCAAAAACTGGCCCAAAGAATGGGATAAGGTCAGGGCTGGAAGTTAAGTAATAATAAGAGGCCAGGCAGAAACAAAAAATATTTTAGCTTATGAAATATCATCTTCTTCTGTAACCAAAATTGATATTCCCGACGAGGCTTCTGGAATCTTTCCCCTAACCATGATTTCCTACCTTAATCTTTTATTTTTAACCTGTGATAGAATACAGGTAGATATTAGCATCATTTTATAGAGGAGACGAATTTATATGGACATCAGGGGATTAAAAAACCAGGTTTCTAAATGGGAAAAACAAATAAAAGATTTAAAAGGGAAAGCAGAAAAAGAAGCAGGTCCTGGAAAGGCAAAGATTGAAGCGCAGATAAAAGAGCTGCAATCTAAAGTTGATGATGCAAAAGCCAGATTGGAAAAGCTTTCAAGCAAGGGCAAGGGTATTTTAGGTAAATTTAAGAGATAATACCCTTTAAGTGGGTGAAACAAGCTGGTATATTTTGAAAAAAATCTTTCTCTTTTGTCTATCGGGGCTGTCCATATCTCATAAATTTAATTCATTGTCCTTGGGTCTACCCATACTGTCCGGTCCTGCGTTGAAGAAGCAGTGGCAAAAACCAGTAGAATAACCTGGCTGGATCTACCTTCAAATGGACTAAGATCGATATTTCAGCTATCCAGGGATACATCATAGGTATGAGAGGAGTAAGGCGGAACCGCTATAGCAATTGGCCCACCTTCCCAATAGTAAAAAACGAAAGTTAGTATAAATAGAAATAGTATAGTGTAAATAGAATATAAATGTGGCCAGACTGCCAGTGATTTAAAATCAAACAAGTGCGATTTGCATCGCGGAAAGAAGAATGAGGATGAATGATAATGTTGTTCAGGGTAATCAACGAGCACCTAAAATAGCTACCGTTTC
>CAYOLB010000074.1:0-8317 GCA_964404675.1 uncultured Atribacterota bacterium
CAATAATGCATGGGATACCAATGCAGCTTGCAATACCAAAGGTATAAATCTGAAGAGGGGTTAAAACAAGAGATATCTGACTACCTAAAACTGAAACCAGCATAGCACCGCTTAAATCCTTTTGCAAAAATCCAAAAACTAAGGGAATAATTGTTGCAGAAGGCAATCCTAACCATACAGTAATCAGTGAAAAAGGTTCTATAATTATCTCAGTGATATTATAAATCTCTAATATACCATAAACGATTCCTCCCAGAGCTAATAATGGTATTACAATATACACAAAATCCTTCATCCTAATCCAACTTTTTACAAGCACATTTTTAGCTAAAGGTTTCCTATAGCTTGGTAATTCCAAGAGCAATGGTTCGCTTCTGATTTTAAAAATTTTTTTTACTCCAAAAGCCCAAATGAGTCCTGCGCCAAACAAGGTAAGAAAAGTAGCTAATACTAATGATGTCCCGCCATAATACCCAACAATCCCCATGATAATAGCAATTCTAGAAGAACAAGGAACAAACGCAAATAATGAAGCAGTTTGAAATTGATCTCTTTTGCTGGATAAGATCCGAGTAGCCCTGGTTGCCGGTGCAGTACATCCCAAACCTAACATTAAAGGAATGAATGATTTTCCAGGCAAGCCTACCTTTTTCAAAAACCTTTCTCCATTAACAATAAACCTGGAGAGAATACCTATGTCTTCCAGTAAGCCTAAAAGCAGGTAAAAAGAAAAAACATATGGTAAAGCAATAGAGATACCTGCAGCAAGACCAGTTAATCCCTGTTCAAGTATTAACCCAATGACAGATTGTTCTCTTGTTCCCATAGATGAGATCATTTTTTCGGTAAGACCCATTAAAATTTCTTGGATTAAGTTACCAAAAAATAGTAAAATCCCAAAGATAAAAAATAAAAACATTACAGTAATAAGAGGTCCTAATGTTTCATGAAAAAGAATTTGGTCAATTTTTTCGTCAAGTATTTTTTCTTTCTTCTGGGAAACTATTATTGTCACCTTTCCTGCCAAAAACGCAGCAGTACCATATCTGGTTATCGATATATCTTCTGATACTCTCGGATGATATCTTTTTAAATCATGATTAACTTCTTCTATAACATCTCTATTTGACAAATATCTGTAGAAATCTTTATCTTCTTCTAATATTCTAATAGCTACGAACCTCTTTGGAAGCCAAGAATCTATTCGATTAGAGATTTTTTTTATTGCCTTTTCTATGTGATCATCATACTCACTTCTAAATTGTTGATTGGTAAATTGTTTAATATTTAATACCTTATCAATAAGATCATTTATACCATTCCCATTCAGAGGATTTATAGGCACGACTGGTATATTTAGGATTTTTTCTAATCTTCCATAATTAATCTTTACCCCCCTATTTTTCGCATCCTCCACAAAATTTACCGCTAAAATGATAGGCACTTCTGCCTCTACAAGTTGTAAAACAATATATAGACTTCTTTCCAAAGCCATTGCATCAACTATGATGATTGCTCCGTCTATTTTCTCTTCAAATAATGCTATTTCAGTCACCCTTTCCTCTTCAGAGCGGTCAGAGATGGAATAAATACCAGGTGTATCAACAAACTCGATTTCTATATTACCAATCTTCTTTTTGGCATTTGTAACTTCTACAGTGGTACCAGGATAATTGGATACTGTAACCCTGGAACCGACCATAGCATTTAACAGAGAAGATTTCCCTACATTCGGTTGTCCGATTAATAATATCTTAATCTTTCCCATTTATTAAAATTTTTCCCATTTTATCTATTCTTTTCATTTTTTATACCTCTAATATTTTTATCTCATTGGCAATTTCTTTTGCAAGTGCAAATTTTTTATTGTCAACCTTTATGACAAAAATACCAGGAATCTCACCTAAAATTTTAATCTTTTTCCCAGGGAATATCCCCATACTTACTAACCTTTCAAATAGTTCATGATTGTTGACTAGATCGATAGCAGAAATTAAACCTTCTTTTTGTAAGCTAAAATTTGTAAATAGAACGCCACCCTCTTTTAATGCATCCATCTTCTTAATATTCCGGATAACCTCTTCAGAAACATAATGCTCAAGAGTATGAGCTTTTTTATGAGCTGTTTCCTCATCATGGGTTTTTTTAAAATAATTTTCAAGAATAAGATGCTTTCTTAAAATACTTTTTGACTTTTTATTACCAATTTCCGTTAGGACAATATAACTACCTATTTTTTTTATTAATCCCTCTCTCTCAAGTTCTGATAATACATCTGACAGTAATGAAAGGGAGATATATAATCTGTTTTCTAAATTATTAATATAAAGCCTTTCTTTTTTCTCTATTAAAATTCTTAAAACATCTTCTTTTATTATTCTTAAAATATAAGATTTCTTAGTCATAATCTTTTACCCTTAAATAGAAAGAGGCTAAGCTTTCAGTTTTAAAAAAGAACTTAAACAGGATTATCATCTTCTCTTTTAGCAAATTCTTCGATTCCCTGTTTGATATCAATATTTCGAAGGTTTTTGCTCTCATCCAGAAAATTTACAAAATTTTTCAATTTTGTAAACGTTTCTCTGCTTAATGAATGCTCTAGACCACAGGCATCAACGGCTGCTATCTCAGGATTAATACCTAAATGCTGAACGAGAAATTTATTCAAAAGTCGATGTTTGGCTTTGACCTGCTCGGCTATTTGCTGTCCAGCCTTGGTAAGCTTAATGTAACCATACTTTTCATGTTTTACTAAATTTCTTTTCGCTAAGGTCTTTATCATTGCATTTACACTGGAACTTTTTACTTCTAAAGCTCGAGCAATTTCTCCGACCCTGGCTACTTCTTTCTCTTCCTCTATAAATGAAATAGCTTCCAGATAATCTTCCATCTTGTAGGAAAGTTTATAATATTTCAAAATATCTCCTTTTAGATTAATAAAACTTTTTTTTAATTATAGAAAATATTTCTTGTACTTGTCAATAAATGAAATTATCTTTCAATTGTATTAAAAACCATTTCCGTGCATATAAAGCTAACTATATCAGGTTAAATTTTGGGTTAATATATCTAAAAACAATTGACTTATATACTAAAATAAAGATGGGGGTATAAAAAATGAAAAACCTTAAAATAGAACAGGAATGGTTAAATAAATTAATACCGGAAGGACTACCTTATCCTAGTTCAACATTGATTAGCGGACCTGGTGGATCAGGGAAACCTCTGATAGGTTTGGCATTTGTAAGTAATTGGCTAAAATTAGGAGGCAATGTTATTTTCATACCTCTTCAATATCCGGAAACAAGCTTTGTCAAAACATCAATAACCCAGCTCTATAGTTTAAATCTATCTAATTATCAAAAGAAAATAGCCTATATACAATTCGATTATGGGATATCTTCCTGGAATAAAATAAACGAAAATACATTCCATGCTAATCTTCTCAAACCGAATATCTGGGAAGAAGCAATCAAAGAAGCAAATAAACCGTTAATCCAAGAAAATAAATTAGGGACTCTCGTGTTTGCTTCAGCATTAAACCTATTACTATTCTCACCTACTTACAGGGAATCCATTTTAGATAAATTAGAAGAGGTCCTTAAAAAAGATAAGAGTAAAACTTACATTTTCAGCGTAAGCACCAGTGCTTTTCAGGAAGATATAAAAAAATGGGAAAATGCAGCTGATAATTTAATGTTTGTACGCATGGAAAAACCTATGAATCTTTTTTTGAGAATTGAAAAAATCAACAATAGTGAAGTTTTTCAAAATGAAGTTCAAGTACCAATTAAACAGGAAAATCTTGAACTCATCAAAGAAGTAGCAGAAAATGAAAGAAAAAGAGATATACCAAAACTACAAAAAATCTAGGGAAAATCGGTATGATGGTATAGACGTTAGAAAATACCTCTTCAGCAGTATAAAAAAACACCATGAATAAGGCCCATCGAAAAATTCCACTTTAAGTTTTTATCCATAGGACTCTTGCTTCTCAATTATCGACTCAGCTTTCAATTTTCAATATCCAAGATATATCTACTAAAAATTTAATCGTTCTGCTGTATATGATATGCTTTTTAAAAATGTTGGTCAAATTAATAATATTAGTTTATTAATGTCCTTTTGTAAATACAATCAACAACGCCAGGGCAATTCCTGCTAGAAAAGTTATAACAGAATGTTTGTTCTGATGTCCTGCTGCTTCAGGCAAAAGATGAGAAGCAGAAACATAGATAAGCACACCTACTACAAAACCTAGTGCTAAGCCCAAAACTGGCTGATTTAAGCTCTTGACAAAAGGATAAGCTAAAAAAGCTCCCAGGGGAGTTGTTAAAGAAGATGTAAGTAATGCATATAAAACTGCCTTCTTTTTACTAAATCCTCCTTCTATAAGCACTGAAAAAGTGATAACACCTTCTGCAAATTCATGAATTACCAATCCGAGTCCGGCAAGTATACCGGTAAGGACACTGCTGGAGAAGGTTACTGCATAAATCATTCCGTCTACAAATGAGTGGATACCTATTCCTTCTACAGCAGTAATACCGAAAGCCAATGATTTTTGTTTAGTCTTATACTGGATGATTTTATTACTGAAAAACATAAACAGAAAACCTATTAAGGCAAAAAATCCCGCATTATGGTTTTTTTCTACGGCTTCGGGAAAAGCGGACATTAAGGGAACAGAAATTAATACTCCGGCAGCAAAACACATAAAATAGGTCTTCATTTTTTCTGCCCATTCTTTTTTATTGTAGATAGTCAAAATCCCAAAACCATTGATAACTGCTGCTGAAACAGCAAAAATGGCAATCCAGGTAAATGTACTAAATTGAAACATTATCCTCTTCTACCCCCTCCTCCGCGACCTCCTCCGCGGCCATCCCTAGGTCCTATGCCCATTCCTCTTCCTCTACCAGATCCCATCCCTCGGCCTCTTCCCATACCTAATCCTCTACCCTGACTTGGAATAAACTGGGAAGTAGACTTTCTTCTTATATTTTCAGTTTCAGATTGGTTTTGTTCTTGCCCTATAGCTTCAATTGCTCCCATTGGACAGACACTTTCTCCACCACAAAGTTCAAGTTTTTCCTGGTCAATAATCTCTGCTTTACCATCACTCCCCTCTACGGTTGCACCAGGACAATTCCTAAGACAAATACCACATCGGTTAATGCCTAAGCATTTTTGTTTATTGATTTGATATGCCATTTTTTATTCCTCCTATTTTTATTTTAGAACATGCGTCAATATCTAGATTTTCAAACTAGAGATCTGCAAAGATAGTAGAATGCAATAGATATGTTTTATGGTATTTTTTAGCTAACGTAAAAAGAAGGTTTAGTTTTGTTATTGAATTCAGAAGATTAAAAAAATATTCCTTTTCTTCAGAATTTGCATCTTTTTTGAAATATCCCCATAAGTGCTGAACAGTATTCTCTAAGGCACTCTCGCTAATCTCAAAGTTCATATAAATCTGAATCTTAAAAAACAGAAGAGTTTCCTGTTCTATGGAAAAATCTTCTTTGTCCTTCATGAAACTCTTGATATCTTTATAATATTGATAATTTCTTGCCATGACAGAATATTTATGATGTGCCCAGAGTTCAGTTCCGTTTTTGGGGAGAGGTATTCGCCCTTTTTGTCCTTTCTCTGAATATTTTCTATCCAATATTATAAATTGCTCATTTGGTACATTAATATAAGAGATTTTGTCTGTAGATTTTCGACCGCCAACATCTCCAGAAATTAATATGGGGCTATTATGTTTAAACTCTCTCAACAGCATCTCCTTAACCACTAGGTTATGCCGGGAAATTAGCTGCTGAAGATGGCCTTTCCATCTTTTTGTTTCTGGATGCTTGGAGTATCCTTTTTTATTGCCTGTAATGATACTGTATAACGCATGTATCTCAACATGTTCTCCCAATAAACTTTTATCAGACAAATAGCCAGGATGAATATCCCATACTCTCATATTTTTGTATCCTTTCTATTTTTGAAATTTTAATGGACTTAATAGTCTTATCCTTGAATTATAGTACATATAATATAAAATAAAAAACAATTAAAAAAATTTGTCTTTTTTTTCTTTATTTTATTTTATCTAGCCAGTTATGGTAAAATATTTGTAATTACTATAATCCTATTATAATTCTTATCGGATATTTTAAACATCATTATGATCCTTAGATTTAAAAAATTAAGGGGGTCTTAATTCCTAAAATGAAAAACAAAAATTATTTATTATTAGTTCTCTTGTTAATTATTTTCTCAATTGGGGAATTTTCAGTGAATACTCAGACGAATCAACCGATAGTGGGAAATCCGCCGCAAAAAGTAAAAGATAATTTTATCTTAGAACCCGTCGAGTATTCTGTGGAAACATGGGTAGAGAATTTGGACATACCCTGGGAATTGATATTTCTATCTGAAAATAAAGCTCTCGTTACTGAACGAGACGGACAAATCCGACTGATTGAAAATGGAATTTTACAGGAAACGCCATATAAAGTAATTGATGAAGTAGCACATATTGGAGAAGGTGGATTAATGGGTCTTACAAAACACCCGGATTATCCGGACCAGAAATTCCTCTATATAATGTATACTTATCAAGAGAACAACGCAATTTCTAATCGTGTTGCCCGTTATCGCGATTTAGATAATACAATGGAATTTGACAAAATAATTATTGATAAGATCCCAGGTTCGCAGGTACATAACGGTGGGCGAATTGCTTTTGGTCCTGACGGGATGCTCTATGTATGCACCGGTGATACCTGGCAAGCTGAAATTGCTCAGGATATTAATAATTCAGGAGGTAAAATTTTGCGGTTAACACCTGAAGGTGATATACCTGATGATAATCCATTTGCTAATTCTCCTGTGTATTCTTTAGGACATCGCAATCCCCAGGGACTTGCCTGGCATCCGGATACGGAAACTCTTTTTTCTTCCGAACACGGGCCTTCCGGAGAATTCGGACTACGTGACAGAGATATTATTAATATTATTGAAAAAGGAGGAAATTATGGCTGGCCTTTAGTTTTGGGTAATGCTAATGTTGACCCTTATATTGACCCAATCATTATGTGGCCTCAGGCTACCCCTCCTTCGGGCATGGCTTTCTGGAATGGTGATTTATTTTTGGCAACTTTGCGCAGTAGGGCCTTGATAAGGATTAGCATGATGCCAAAAGATGATTCTTATGAAATAACTGCTATTGTTCGTTTATTTGCTACAGATTTGTCTAATGGTACTTACGGTCGTTTGCGCAGCGCTGTTGCCGGACCGGATAATGCCTTATATGTACTGACTAATAATCGCGATGGGCGGGGTACTCCTCAAGAAGGCGATGACAGGATTCTGCGCATAACATTAAGGTAAATATTAAAAAACTTTGTAAACTATTTGTAAACTATTAATAAATATGTATAATTAAGAAAAAACTGCTTTTATATCTCTTGTATTTCATCATAAAATTCTAATTAATATTATTCGTACCACAAACCTAAGCACCAATCGCAGTATAATTTATTTATATTCAGGGAGGTGATAATTTATACTAATAACAATTTCTCAGTATAAAAATATTATGAAAGGTTTGTTTACAATGAAAAAAATTTTTCAAAACATAACAAAATATTTTATATTTTTTGCTATTATCGCCTTTGCTTTTTTGGGCGGATGTAACGGTGGACCCGCGCCAGTAGATAATCCTATAATTAATTATTTTTCAGTTGATGTAAATACTATTACTGAAGGAGAAAGTGCTACCTTAAGCTGGGAAGTTACCGATGCTGATTCTGTTACCATAAGTCACGGGATTGGTGAAGTTGATATTTCCGGCTCTCAAACTGTATCACCTGAAGAAACAACCACTTACATACTAACAGCTACTAATAGTGCTGGAAACGTTACTGAATCCCTAATAGTTACTGTTAACCCTGTTAGCGAGGAAGAAAATTTGACAATTCCAACGATCCATTCTTTTACCAGCGATTACACCTGGATTTCGCCTGGAGAAAGTGCAAACCTTAGCTGGGAAGTAAGTAATGCTGATAACGTTAGTATTGAGCCTGTTTTTGGTGAAGTTAATGTTTCCGGCTCTGCTTCCGTATCTCCTAGTGCAACGACTACCTATATTTTGACTGCCACTAATAATATAGGCGAAAATACTGCTGAGGTAACCATTTATGTTTTTTGGCAACCTCCCGATTGGTGGAACGGCATCACTATACTACCGCCAAATATAGAATCTTTCTCGGCTGACAAATCTTTCCTGACTGAAGGCATAACCGCTACACTTAGT
>CAYOLB010000075.1:0-4445 GCA_964404675.1 uncultured Atribacterota bacterium
TTACGAAGGGCTTCTTCATCAAGTTTCCTCTTAATTGCAATAGATATCTGGGATGAAATAAATTCTAATAACTGAATATCTTCCGGAGAAAAACAATCAGGATTAGCATAACTTTGCACAACAAGGGCCCCGATAGTCTCTTCTTCTATTCTTAAAGGAATACCAATCCATGTTTTGCGTAACTTTCCAAACCATTTTTTGTATTTTCCCAGTATTTGATTTTCACAGATGTTTTTCTGGTTAACATAGACGGGCTCCCCGGTTTCAAAAATATAAGCTATAAGTGATTGGTGATCAATTTTCCTGGGATGATGAACTTTTTTTAGTTCATCCACACTGTATGGAAAATAAATCTCTTCCTTCTCCTTATCCAACATTGCTATATAAAAATTATCTGTATTTATAAGTTTACCTAATTCTTTATGGATAATTTTGTAAAGAAGATTAATTGAAACAGTAGAATTGGCAGTCTTAGAAATAGTATATAAGATTTGCTGGATTAATTCATTGTGCTTTGATATTGTAATATCTGAATAAGATATTATTCTACCTTTAGGTTTACCATCTATTATTACGGTAGAACTTGAAATACCTACTGGTATAGTAGAACCATTTTTCCTTTTTCTTATTGTTTCATAATTATAATAATCTGAAACTAAAGATTTTTTATAAAGATACTCAGCTTCTTTTTTCTTCTCTTCGGGATGAATTAACCCATTGTTAATATTCTTACCTCTCACTTCTTCCTTAGTATAACCAAAGAGATCTGTAAAACGAGGATTGATATCTAATATGCTGCTGTTCTCATCAACATATACCAGGGCTTCAGGACTGCTAACAAAAAGACTGGCAAATTCTTCACGGCTTTTTTTCAATGCTTCTTCTGTTTTTTTTCGTTCTGTAATATCAATAAAGATACCCTCTACTCCCGCAATATCTCCAGCTTCACTGTAATAGTATTGACTGTTAGTTGATACTATCAAGGGCTTCTCATCTTTGGTTTTTAAAGTAACTTCATAACCTTTTATTCTTCCTTTATTTTCTTTCAATAATTTTAAAAATGTTTTTCTATTTTCAGGATTATAATAAAAGTCTTTTGCCATATTTTTACCGCTTGCTTCAGAAAGTGAGCTATACCCTAGTAACTTAACACCTGTGGGGTTCATCATAAGTAAATTACCATTTTTATCAGTTCGATAATAGGCTGCCGGCATATTATCAAAAAGGGTATGGTATTTCTTTTCACTCTCGGTAATTTTTTCTAAAGCCTGTTGGTACTTAGTTCTATCTTGATAAAAGGCAATAACAGTTTGATTTTCTTTCTGGTTTAAGATAGGAGCAACAGTAATAATAACAGGGACTAATGTACCGTCTTTCTTTTTGCGAATAGTTTCACATTCAATATCTTTGCCTTCTAAGGTTAATTGGGTTAAATATTTGCTTTCATCGATGGTCTGTTCTGCAGGAAATATCATACCTTCATTAATATTTCTACCTACAATCTCCTCCGGGGAATAGCCAAACAATTTTGTGAATCTATAATTTACATCTAAGATAATACCATTACCATCGTGATATATTCCTGCTAATGGACTGTTTTGGAACATACTTGTAGCTTCTTCTTGACTTTTTCTTAATTTTTCTTCAGTCCTTTTCCGGTCAGTAATATCCCTGAATATATACACTACACCTAACAGATCACCGGACTCATTGGTTATAGTAGAACTGGAAAGAAGCACTGGAACATTGTCACTATTTTTCGTCTTAATATAAAGTTCCTGGTTTAGAACACTTTCTCTCTTAAATGACCTATCAAATAAATCAGAGCATAATTCTTTCTCCACAAAAAATAACTCAACTGTTTTTCCCTTAATTTCCTGCTCTTTGTATCCTGTTAGCTTTTGCAAAGCCTCATTAATAGCTACTATCTTCCCTTTGTTGTCCAGTAAAACTAGACAATCAGCCATGGTGGATAGAATATTTTCGGCAATAATTCCAGGACTAACCGTCATAAATTTATACTTAACCATGGCATAGACCAAGCCACCTGCCCAGATAAGAGTAATAATATTAGCCATAGAAGGGTATTTAACTATTCCTAGTTCAGGAAGCAATACTTCAATTAATGTACTGAGAAGAAGAGAAATTAATGCAGTCAGATAGATTATTTGTGCTTGTTTTTTCTTATATGATTCTTGTGTTTGTCTTCCAAAAGTGTAAATAAAATAAAGCCCTGTTCCTGTAAAAGATAAATAATAAAAATAAAAAATTTTAGGCCATATAGTGTTTGACCAGATACCCGCCCATCCCCATGATTGTTCAATATAATCTATTGTCAAAAATCCAGTCCATTTCTTATAGATTAAAATTAAAGGTACTATGAAAATAATAAAATAAAATATTTTTGATTCTAATATTTCTTTCTTCCCAGTAAAAATAAGTGCAAACCATAAAAAGAAGCTGGCCAACCCTACCCATCCAATTGAAGCAATATTATCAAATAATATAGCAGTATTATTAAGGGTACCGGGGATATAGAGAAAAATAAGCATAAAGCTCCACAAGGCAAAACAGCCGAGAAAAGCAGCACAGACCCTGTTAAGCAGCGATTTCGGATTCCTCCACCATAAAAATATTAACAAATAGACATAGACCAAAAACGCGAAGAAATGAAGGAATGGTAAAATATTCATCATCTACAAAATTAAATAATTCTTCCTTTTCAATAATTGATATAAGATTGTGCATTTCACAATCTAAATCGTGCTTATATATTATTCAGTAATGTTTTCAATATATTTAATATCTAAATAGAAACTGTAGCCTATGGAGATTATTTCGCATAGTTTTTTAATTCTTTAGCTATTTCTTATAAACAGTTTGCTCTAAGTAAGTACAATAAGCAGAACCTGTTTCGGTGATTATGATTTCATTCTCCTGTCTCTTGATGAATTTCAGATATTTCAATATCTCCAGAATTGCCTCTAATTCTGTTTCATCTATCGCCATTTCAGCTGCAAATTCTTTCACTATTTCTTCAGTTACATAATGTCTCTCATATATTTCATACAAAATATCCTTGCTGTGTTGAACTAAAAAATTATCAGCGAATAGAAATAGCCATTTAATACTCTCTTGTCTGCTCTTCTGGTATTGCTCTAAAGTCTGTGAGATATCATTCTCGTGTAATTTTTTTTCTTCTTTTTCTAAATTCACTTTTTCCATCCAGGCCATTACAGTTCCGGAAATTATTTCCTGAAATCTCTGATTATCTTTGGCTATTTCAGGTAGATTTTTATCTTTTTGCAATGAAACACCAGGTATAGAGAAAACATCTTTTAAATTTTTTTCCAGAAAATGAGAAATATCTTCCTGAAATAAAAAAACTGCACAAAAAGCACAAATAAAAAACAAACCTATCCAGGAATTGCTTAACTGAACCAATCCCCCTTCGGCAGGCCACCATATCAAACTAATTATTAATGTAAACAAACATAAAATACCATAAGGTAATGTCATAAACATTATTTTTCTCATATTTACATCCTGTAGTATCTCTATTTTAAAATTATGTTAGCTAGTGACTAATTATATATCTTTTAAAACCTCCAAAATTGCGGGCATATAAGCCGGCAAATCCTTTGGTGAACGAGATGTTACCAGATGATGATCTATCACAACTTCTTGGTCTAGATAATTAGCACCTGCATTTATTAAATCATCTTTTATTGAAAAAAAACAAGTGGCATCTTTATCGTTTAATATACCAGCAGATATAAGAACCCAGCCAGCATGACAGATTGCTGCAACCAGTCCGTCTTTTTCAAATATCTTTCTCACAAAACTTACAATCTTGGAATGGCGTCTCAAATAATCTGGAGCATAACCTCCTGGGATAACAACCCCAATATAATTCTCCACTTTTGCATTCACAATGGATAAATCTGCCTCGACAGGAAATCCGTGTTTACTAATATAAGTCTTTTTTTCAGGTGCTATAATATCAACATCATAACCTGCTTCCAATAACCGGTAATAAGGATACCATAATTCAGGATCTTCATATAACTGTTCAGCTAAAATTGCTACTTTTTGTTGGTTTTTCATAATTAAATCCTCCTATTTTTTATATTATCATATATAATCTCCAAAAAATACTTTTCCGTTCTAAACCTAAACATTGTCTGTTTATCTCAAATTCATAATAGATATCACCCCTGTTTAGAGAAGGGTTTTAAAAAGAGCACCTTTATCCTATTTTTATCTATCTAGGATTCAGGGTAAAACTATTTTATAATTAATTATATGAAAAGGACATGGGCAAGTAAAATATTTTACAAAAATTAGTGGTCGGGGCGAGAGGATTTGAACCTCCGACCTCTTGGTCCCGAACCAAGCGCGCGTACCAAACTGCGCTACGCCCCGAATTATAAATGAAATTATAT
>CAYOLB010000076.1:0-9058 GCA_964404675.1 uncultured Atribacterota bacterium
GTCAGGGAGCAATATAATTTATGGTGCCAGAAACTTGTTGGCCACATCCATGTCCTTGATGGTATGCAACTGGTTTTTCTAACTGGTAAAGATCAGTTAGAAACGCTTCACTTCGGAGCAAAACTAGTCATCCTTAATAAAGGATAACTCCCTTTGATCATAGGCCAAATTTGGAATTTAATGAAAAAATTGGACAGGTTCTTACTAGGGCTATAAAGAGACTAAAAAATTTAATGGGACTGGTTGAATTAAAATCAAACAAAAAATGTAGACAAATAACATACCATGATGAAAATTTGACCAAACTTTACTTTTTTTATTGACAATAATAACTTCTTAAGTCATAAGGCAAAACTTGTTATTCGATCACTGGCTAAAGGAGTTATGTAATAAAAATGAGAATAATTGTTCAGATTTATACTCTATAAAGAAAGGATGTGGTTATCATGGTTTGTACAACGGTAAGGCCAGGCTTTGAGTGCATCTTTATGACAAAAAAAGGATGCCAGTTTAATGGAGGTAGCTGTCACCCCATAGTTGATCAGTGTGATGGCTGCCAGAGAATAGTTGAATATCCCACCGGAAAATACTGTATAAGTTTCCTCGACCCTTCCCTCAAATGGAAAAATGGGTCCTGCAATATGGCTACTCATATACAGACAAACGCCAAAAAGGAAAATAATAAGCTAAATCCGCTGAAGGCCTCAAAAAGATCGCGCTAAGATAGGCTGCTCCCGGTCTGCAAGCGGACGGAGCAGCTTTATAGACATTTAACACCCCAAGGACAGAGAGAAGTAAATTGATTTTTCATTCTCTGGGTCCCTTTTATCCCCTGTCCAAAAGAGATGACAAATCTTTCCACATGGAAATTTTAGGTACTGTGCAGTCTATTATTTCAGCACCTCTAGAAGTAATGCCCGTTATAAATGGTATATTCTGATCCCTAACATATGTAGTCAAAACAGGCTGGAGACCAGACCTCAGCGCACCATTGATATCAGATTCCATGTCATCTCCAATATAGATAATCTGATCATTCCCCACTCCCAAATGCTCAATCAGCTTATGAAAAACAAAAGAATGGGGCTTGCGAAAGCCAAGCTCACCAGAGATGAGTATCACATCAAAGAAAGTACTGAGGCCCAAATCATTAATTATTTTCCTGACAGCAGGCCCATGTGTAAAATTAGTAAGTAACCCGAGACGGTATACATTTTTCAGGGTGCTGAGTATCTCTTTTGTGCCTGGAATAAGGTGACAGTGTACAAAAAAAGACAAAAAATAGTTGTCAACGGCAAGAGCTATTCGTGGATCATGTGGTGAAATATTGTATCCCTGGCTATTTAGCGCAGCGGATATCCAAAAACGGTTGTGTGTTTCAATCCCATCCTTTTGCGCCTCTTTCACAAACTCCAGGGCAGCTTTCTCGTAGGCCTCTTTGAATTGGTCATTTTCGAGGTTGAAACCACTTTGCTGAAGGCTGTTGATCAGCCTCCCCATGGCATCATCCAGGACTTGTGGATCCGCTATGAGCAGGGTGTTGAAAAGGTCAAATCCTATCGCTGTTATCTTGTTCATAAGTTTGCTGTTACCTTAAAGAAATATAAATAACAAAATTAGGGTACTTAAAAGATAAAAATACGTACACCAGCCTATAAAATCCTTCTCCATAGTTCAAGTAGCTAGGAACAAATTTCATAAAATTATAATTTGTTCGTATACAATAAATCTATTCGGGCATCAGTAAAACAAATCGGTTGGTTCAAAAGATTCCTCATGCCGGTAAAAAAATAAGGCTTAATCTAATTTTTTGAGAGCATACCTGTAATTAGTTTATAACATGTTTGCTTGAAAAATTTTTTCCTTGACATTGCGTTATATATATATATTAGTATATAATTAGATTATAAATATACTAATTATAAATAATTACAATGTTAAATATAGTCTTATAGATAATTTTAACATGATTCAGCAACATAAAAATACGGAAATTTTAGCCATTTACCTCTATCAATCAAGGTTCAACAAAGCTGCCCTTCCTGGTAGGGGTTAAAAAAGCATATAATTCATGAACTGCCTCCATCCCCAATCAACTCGCTTGCAAAAGTTATACGCCTGGGGCGGATTAAATGGCGGCAGTAAACGGTCAGGAGGTTCATATAGACAAGAAGCATAAAGGTAGGCTTTTAATAAAATTGATTTAGGTGAAACATAAAGGAGATACCTGATGAAAACATCAAAGCATGCAAGCGAAAGATTGCAACAAAGAGGTATTCCCAAAGATTACATCGATTTGATTTTACAATATGGAACTTCTATAAGGAAACCAGGCAATGCATTAGAATACAGACTGCATAAAAAAGATAAAGACCGCATTGTAAAACATTATAAGCACTTAATTCAGTTATTAGATAAATGCACAACAAAGGCCGTTGTTGTTGATTCTAATATGAATGAAATAGTGACTGTATATAATGTAATGTGAAGAAAATATTTTCTTTTTAAGATGGTGCCGAAGGCGGGACTTGAATCCGCCTAGCACCAAAATTGATAACCAATGGATACCACAGGTTTTTCCTTTAATTTCAGCAGGTTCTCTACTTTCATAAATTATATAATAGTCAAAATATGTTCAATAATTGCACCTATAATTAAAAAATTTTACCCCAAATCTACCCCACTCTCCTACATTTTTAATTTCACTTTCTTGATCTCTTTTGAATTGTTTCTACCAAATATTTGTGACCAACTCAACTGAAATGAACCGAGATGAGGATTTTTGACCTATCAACCTCTTGCTCTAAGGAAGGATTACGAGAAAGAGAGCCAAGGAACCCTTACCCGTGCATGATATATTTATCGAAGAAAGGAAAATGGTCATGATATTTTAGTAATTCCAAATTGGTGTATGACCACCTGAAGAAGAACAATGAAGAAAGTGTGTGTAAGAGGGACCCCAATCAACTGCCCGGGCAGTATGCCCAAATCTGCCCACATCATGCCACACACACGCCCCGCCTCATGCCCGGCACATCGCAACCCCGGGCATCCTGTGAGGATAAGGTCCAGACTTATTCAAGAAAATAGGACCAAAAATAGGGATTAAATATCGTAATAAAGGTGAATAACAATCCTTGACAGGAGAAAATTGGTTCGGTAGAGTCAAATTACTGTTACGATTGCTGGTTTAATCCTTTAAGGAGGGAACAGCATGAAGTAGAAAGAAAAAGACCCTGCTTCTCATGAATAGAGGCGGGGTTTTTGTGCTAGGGAGACTGTCATGAAAAAATGTCCATTTTGTGCCGAAGAAATACAAGATGACGCCATTAAATGTAAGCATTGTGGTGAATGGCTCAATAAGGCGAGCGAAGAACATTCCCTAAATGACAATGAAACTTCCTCCACACAAAAAGAGCAAGTTTTCATTTTACCAGAAAAGAAAAGTAAGGGTTATCTAGGGTTAATCCTTTTATTCATCTTATATGCAAACATTATGATGAGAAAACCAGAGATTGAATATGTAACTCGTTTATCTTATTTTCTTTCCACTATTTTGGAATTAGGGGGGGCAGTTCTATTATTTTTTACCTACCGTTCAATGAGAAATTGGCTCAATCAAAAGGCTTGGCTTGGAACTAAAAAATGGATTGCCTCACTGATCGCCGGTATTATTTCATTGTTAGTAATAACCAATATAATATTGATAATTCAGACTATATTCTATTCTAATAGATAGTTTATCTTATCTTAGAGTAAATCATAACACCATTCACTCAGATAGGTATGGTCGTGGCGCTTGGAAATTTTATAAAAGTTCTATGTTTAGTTACCATTAACAAAAGTCTGTTTCCACTACTCACGGGTTATGGTGAGTGCAGCGCCCCCGAACACCAGGTTATTTGAAAAACCCAAAAGACTATATGATGGAAATTTTAAAACAATACCTTTCGAATATACTTCCTTTAGTATTTTTGGTTGCCATGACCTTCAATACAAACTCAATTTATCATAAAAATAGGTGAGGTTTTTTAAGTGAGATGGGAGATCCTGAAAACAATACGAGGTCAATATAGACGGAGACATTTTTGACAACAAAACTTAAGATCCCAAGCGAAAGCAAATATGCCTGAAAGTATATTCATTATTATATCAGCACAAATTTGCCTGTCACTCAATGGTTAGGCAGACAATAAACTCTGTTTTAATAAAGATAAAACTGATTTATTATTATAAATCTGGAATTTCACCCTAACATTTATCTTCAAATGATTTCTATCAAATAATCTAAATGCTTAGGAACATTAAATGCCTTTTAAAGATTATGAAGAGATCGTAACTCATTTTGAATCCCCAACTCTTGTTCTTGCTGGTCCAGGGGCTGGAAAAACCTACCTATTAGCGGATAGAATAACTCGACTATATCAGAAAGGAATTGAAAAGGAAAATATCACGGTTCTGACATTCGCTAAAGATGCAAACCGACATATGATTGAGGAACTTAGCAATCCAAATGGTGATTTTAAGATACCATCGGATAACCTTCCTTACATCTCTACAATGCACTCACTTGGGCTAAGCATAGTCCAAGAGAAACCACGTCATGTAAAACTCAAAAAAACTGACCTCAAAGTTCAAAATGAAGAGGAAGTTAAAAAGTTATTATATCGAGATGCTTCTTTGCTGCTTGGATACACTGAGGAACATAGTTGGAAAGCTGCAAAATGCAAGTCTTGTGGTGACTGTAGCAACTCTCCTGGAGAAGAATATTGTGAAATATGTGATAAATATAGAGAAATTATGTCTAAGTGTAATTACATAGACTTCGATGACCAAATTCATTTTGCTTGCGATATTCTTGAGAATTTCCCAAATATTCTTGATAAATACCAAACTAATGCAAAACACCTCTTAGTGGATGAATACCAAGATATTAATGCAGCCCAATTCCGCTTAATTAAATTATTAAGTAGAAAGAATCCCAATGGTCTATTTGTAGTCGGTGATGATGCTCAGAGCATTTACGCTTTTCGTGGAGGAGATCCTAAATTCATTCTCAGGTTTAAGGTTGATTTTCCAAGGGCGGAAGTTACTACACTAGCTCACAGCCGTCGATGTCCTAAAAAGATAATGAAGGATTCATTTAAAGTCTTGAGGGCTTATTATCCCACCTGGACAGGTGAACCGAAATTAAAATATTTTAAAGGAGATGGCGTAGAGCCATTCCTTTATCACATGTCAAGTGATATCTTTGAAGCAAGATTTACCGCAACTATTTCTCATGATGCGATTCAGGAAAAAAAGACAGTCCTAATTCTTGCTCCTAAAAAAGAGTTTTTTCTATTACTGCTAAAAGAACTCACTAAAAGACAAGTCCCGCACAACTGTTCAATTGATTTACTACCTGAGCGAGTAGGAATTGCAAAACACTTTATAGATTGGGTTCAAAATCTAAATAATAGTTTCTTAACCCGCCTTGTCATTGAAGATCTTCTAAATGGAGGAATTGCGAAAGTTCCAGGTGCAAAAAAAGATGGAAGGAGTAGCGAATCAACTATTAAATATAGAATTGCTGAAGAAACGAATATTGCTAAACTTTGGGATGATGTTGACAAAGAAAACGATCTATTTAAAGTCATAAGGGATAATGACAATGGTAATAAAACTCTTAGAGTTATTAAAGACGCCCTTATAGGTTATGAGCAATCCTACACTGATTTCAAGAATGAAAAACAAGGTGAGTTTGCGAAACAATTAGCGCTTATAACAGGGATATGGATTGAACCCTCAAAGATGACAGAGGATATAACTGATATTGTGAGACTTATTCAGGCTGAACAACCTTTTGGTTCAACATCAGCTCAAGTAATGACAATGAGAAAAGCCAAAGGGCTTGAAGCTCAGGTTGTAATTATAATTGGTCTTGAAGATGACATTATACCAAATCCAAGAAGTGAAAACATTGATGAAGAAGCTAGACTATTGTATGTTTCAATGACAAGAGCAAAAGAAAAATTGTATCTTTTTCACGCATTTAAAAGACCTCGAAATATATCTTATGGGCCAGAGTTATCTCAAAAGAAAAGGTCGCGCTTTCTTGATACACTTTGTCGGAAGAGTGATTATAAAAAGCCAAGTGATTCCTAATGTTGTAAGTAATTTATTATTAATTTGTTGGGTCTGCCTAACCTACGCTCAAGCTGACCTTCTATTCTCGGCGTTTTTTTGAATTTGGTCAAAAAAATGAGTTAATTTTGGATACCAAATTTAGTGCTTTTATTCTGCGGATAGCTTAGTTTTATCGTTATCGGGCAAGCAAATAAGAACTCGTATGTCAACAATGTTTGCTATCGTTGTATGTAAAAGATGGAGTAGAAAAAATATATGACAAATAAATCATTAAATAAAAACTTACACAAAGCAAGTAAAGCTAAAAACGATGATTTTTATACACAGATTACTGATATTGAAAAAGAGATAAAGCACTACAAAAATCAATTCCATGAAAAGATAGTGTACTGCAATTGCGATGATCCTTTTGAAAGTAATTTCTTTAAGTATTTCTCTGCCAATTTTAATGCGTTAAAATTAAAAAAACTTATTACGACAAGTTATGTCAAATCGCCGATTGTCGGCAATCAGTTATCATTGTTTGACATGGAAGGATTAAAACCAGAAGGAAAGGAGCCGTTTAAAATTGAAATTAACGAGGTAAAAGACTTTGACTGCGATGGAGCAATTGGCCTAAAAGATGTTGAATGGTTGTTAAAACATGATGCTAATGTTGCCAAACCACTCAAGGGTAATGGCGATTTTCGTAGTGAAGAGTGTATCGATCTATTAAAAAAGTCGGATATTGTTGTAACAAATCCGCCGTTTTCTCTCTTTCGTGAGTATGTTGCACAGCTTATCGAGAATAATAAAAAGTTTTTGATTATAGGAAATACAAATGCACTAACTTACCGGGAAATATTTAAACTTATCAAGGATAATAACCTTCGTACTGGGTACACTAATTTTAATGTTGGTATGTTTTTTATTGTTCCAGATGACTGGGAACACTTTCATCATATAGATAATAATGGCAAAAAGATTGCACGCGTATCAACTTCATGTTGGTTTACTAACCTAGAGGTAGAGAAACATAAGGAATTAATAACTTTGTATAAAAAATATAATCCTGATGCATATCCGAAATATGAAAATTATAATGCAATAAATGTAAATAAATATACCGATATACCATGTGATTATGCTGGAGCAATGGGTGTTCCCGTAACTTTCGTAGATAAATATAATCCAGATCAATTCGAAATTATTGGACTTGGTATTTCTAATTCTGGTTTAGAAATAGGAGTTAAACCATATAAAGAAGAACATAAGCGGTACAGAAAAAAAATCCAAAAAAGAGGTGCTGTTAATGGTGATTTATATTTGATGATCAATGGAATTGTTAAGGTGCCTTATGCAAGAATAATTATAAAAAGCAAGAAATTTAAATAACATGAAAATCAATTTAAACAAAATTAAAATTCGAAATGTGATTGGTGGCTATAAAGATAGCGCTGAGGAAGGTGTCACAGCTTATGATGGCAGATTGAATATTCGCCCAAAATATCAGCGTGAGTTTGTATATAAGGAAAAGCAGCGCAATGCCGTGATAGAAACAATCAAAAATAGCTTTCCGCTGAATGTTATGTATTGGATGATCAGAGAAGATGGCGGCTTCGAAATGCTGGACGGTCAACAGCGTACTATTAGTATTGGGCAATATGTTAATGGCGATTTTTCGTTAAACGACCGTTTTTTTCATAACCTGACCAAAGAGGAGCAGGATAAAATATTAGATTATGAATTAATGATTTACTTTTGCGAAGGTACAGATAAGGAGCGGTTGGACTGGTTTAAGATAATCAATATCGCCGGTGAAAAATTAACCGATCAAGAAATTCGCAACGCAGTTTATACTGGGCCGTGGCTAAGCGATGCGAAATTAAAATTCAGTAAATCAAATTGTGCGGCGTATCTTTTGGCAAATGACGGCGGGTCACTTCTAAAAGGTTCACCTATTAGGCAGGAATACCTAGAAACGGCTCTTTCGTGGATCAATAATGGAGAAGTGGCGGATTATATGGCAAAACACCAGCACGATCCTAACGCCGACAAGTTATGGATTTACTTCCAAGATGTAATTGATTGGGTTCGTAAGACCTTTACCAATTACCGAAAAGAAATGTCAAACGTAAATTGGGGTGAACTATATAACCAATTCAAAGCCAAAAATCTAAATGCCGACAAATTGGAAGCCGAAATTGTTGAATTGATGCAAGATGAAGATGTAACGAAAAAATCTGGTATTTATCCCTATGTTCTAACCAAACAAGAAAACCACCTTTCTATCCGAGCGTTTACTGACAAAATGAAGCGAGAAGCATACGAGAGGCAAAAAGGTATTTGTGTTAAATGCAAAAATCATTTTGAGATAGAAGAAATGGAAGCTGACCATATAAAACCTTGGCATGAAGGCGGGAAAACTGTATCTGAAAACTGTCAAATGCTCTGTAAGGAGGACAACAGGAGAAAGTCAGGAAAATAAAAGTCTTCGTAAGTCCAAAAAACGGGGGAACGATCACACAGTTAAAAAATAGTTATATTTGCTTTGCCTGCTAACAACAGGTTAGGCTTCATATTTAGGCTCTATCCATGAAACATTATTTCTTACCCATTTCTTATTCTTTTATCATGGTCATAAGTGCCACTAATCTATCCACTATTATTTCACAGTCACCCTTGTCGATCTCATTTCCCAACCCTCCGTGTGTAATCAGGACCTTACTACTCTCTGAAAACAAAATAACCCACCAATTATTATAGCCCCCCTATCTCTTTTGCTCTTATCCTATAGTTCCCCATCAATCCCTAATCCACACCTATTCTCAACCGCAACATCACCAGTATCACCATACCTATGGAATTAATTCCCGACGGAAGAGGTCTATATCCATCGAAATCCAGGATCATTTTTTAGGTATGCCCTAATTATCCCAATCTTTACATC
>CAYOLB010000077.1:0-4061 GCA_964404675.1 uncultured Atribacterota bacterium
AAATTTGCTAAAATCATGAAGTAACAATGGGAGATCGTCTAATGGTAGGACCGCAGGCTCTGAACCTGTGTATCTAGGTTCGAATCCTAGTCTCCCAGCCAAACAGGGCACCCTAGTGACCGTAGCTCCTCGAATAGCTCGATTTTACTCACTAAACCTCACTTTTATTCTCAAACATTCGTACCGTACCCTCAACATTCAGGTAATTTAGCTTCAAAATTGACTTTTATACTTCTCTTTGTGATGATTAGATTATGGAAGAACAAAATATAGAAAAAGAAATAGTTCAACCTCAACCTACTGAAAATTTACCCATTAAAAAGAAAAAGCCCTGGTTAATGATTATTCTTATTGTTTTAATCATAATCTCACTTGGAACTGTTAGCGTTTTTGCCTATCAAAATTATCTTTTAAAAAACCAAACGAAAACAGAAAAAAATACTTTAATACAGATTACTCCAACAACTACCGTTAATAATGTAGCAAGTAAAACTCTTTTTAGTGATTTTGCCTACATTGGAAAAGATATGAAAAGTATTTATACATGTGATAAAGATGGAAGTAACGTAAAAAAAGTATACTCTTTTCCTAACGATGTAGGTACTGGGGGCTTAACAACGATTAGCTTTTCAAAAGACAAAAATTGGGTTGCTTTCACAGTCCTCACGCTTCCGCCTTCAAAAATTAGTTCTAGTTTATATATAATGAAGAACGATTTAACAGGGTTAAAAAAGTTAAATACTAATAATTTAGATTTTGCTGGTAATACTCAGTCTCCGACTTGGTCTCCAGATGAGAAAAAGATTGCCTTATCAGGTGCATATGGTCAAGAATGGCCGCAAATTTATTCAATTGATTTAGAATCAGAAGCACTAACGAAGTTAACAAACAATAATTATACAAATAAGTCTCCAACTTGGTCTCCAGATGGCAAACATATTGCTTTTGCATCTTTGTTACCAGGTGCAGACTATCACATCTTTATTATGGATAGTGATGGAACAAAGAGCTATCCGTTGGGTAACATGATAAGCCAAAGTGCTGCAATACGATATGTAACAGATTCTTTAATTGCAAGTTTATCAGTTAATAAGCTGGATTTAATTAATATCGACGGAACGGTACAAAAAACAATTTTGCCTCCGTCAAAAATGTACTTTAGCTCTTATCCGACAGTCGGGAATGGCTTCGTTTATATTTCAATATCTGAAAGCTTCAGAGATCCTCAACCCCAAACACTAGTGGTTGACTCATCATCTGGTAATACTAATGTTTTAACGAATTTAATTAGCGATAGTAATACCCCTATTCCCAGCAACTAATATGGAATCGAGAATCATCTATTACTTAGAAAGATTTGAAAAACTCTTTTTGTGGTGTCTCATTTAGTCTTCAATGTGAGACAATCGTTATAAGGACTTAAAGGGCCTAGACCGGCCTACTCAGCTTAACTTCAAAATTGGTTTCTGACTCTTAATTTCATATAATATAATAGTCACTATGAATTGGTTAAGAAAATATAGGATAGATGTTTTTTCCATCCTACTCTTATTACTACTTCTAGGATTATTTACAGTTACACACAAAAATGAAATGTTTATTTTTGATTGGGATCAAGGAAGTGACTATGAATCAGTACAAAAAATAGTCGAAGAAAAAAATCTAACTCTTATTGGGCCAAGAGTAACCAGTGACACTGGATTTTTTCTTGGTCCTTGGCATTACTATTTTCTAGCCCCGTTTTTCTTGATTACAAAAGGCAGTCTTTATATGGGTTTCTGGGCAGCTTTTTTAATCCAATTTTTATTTGCCTCATTAGCATATTTCTTCGTTAAAAAAGAGTTTGGAACTATAGCAGGATTAAGTACTGGAATACTATTAGCGACACCAATTCATTTATTAGCATGGGGATTTATGTACATACCAGTATTAGCAATAATATTCTTTGGGCTCTGTTTAAAAACTCTAGATAATCCAAAATTATTACCACTCGTGTTTTTGTTTTTTGGATTTGGCTGTACAACCTATGCAGTATTTTACTGCTTAGGAATCCCATTAATCTTGATTACAATTAAATGCCTTTACGAAAGAAAAACATCTATAAAAAAACTTATTATGTCGGGACTATTATTTCTAGTTCCTTATCTTCCCATGTTTATTTTTGATATACGGCATAACTTCCTAAATCTCAGGAATATGTTTGGTCTCTTTGCAAATCAAAACGGAAACGAGAAAACAACTTTGTACTTTTTACAAGTATTCCAAAGAGCAGTTAATTATTCTCTATTTTCAGTAAATTTATCTTCCCCACTATCTACATTTCTTTTTTATTCAATCTTATTAATTTTAATAATCGGGATATTAACACTTTTCCCAAAGAAAAAAATTTTTGTTTTTGTTTGGATTTTAGCACCTCTCATAATGCTTAGTTTTTATAAAGGCAATGTCTCTGAATATTATTACGGAACGACAACAATATTAGTACCAATATTTTTAGCAGGAGTGTTATCAAAACGAGGATTATTTGGAAAAATTATTCTTGGGCTAACTGTATCATTAATTATTTCTTTAAGAATTGCTGAGATCAATAATAATAAATCTAGAACCTCGCTTGGTGTAAAAATGGAAATTGTTAATATTTTGGATAAAACCGGCATACCTTATTCTGTTTCATATGATTTAAAATTAGGCCAGGATGGCGGATATAATACAATTCTTGCCAAGATGGGGAAAAATTATGTGAGTGATGGTTCTGCTCAACTTTATACGATCACTTATGACAATCATACTATAAGTGGAACAAAAATTGCGACTGTAAAGAAAATGGCAATATATAAAAGATAACTTAATAATTATTTTTTTTATTAAACCTGTAAAAATTCCAAGCTCTTCTGATAAACCTCCCTCGGATGAACCCACTCAAAAGTTCGGAAATCGTCCTGGACTCCCAGCTTATTCCAAGGAAGTCAGCCAGGCGGTTTTTGAAGAAACCACTCTCTTCAACATACTTGACTGCGTGCTCCTTATCAGTGTCTGTCAATCGAAAAATAATGCCAGGTGTTGCCATATTGATTTTATAGTAACACCCATGTCAAAGTTTAAATCTCCATAAAATAAAAGCATATTATGAAATACAAATTGTAATTTGTATTTCAAGCTTTACTATTTTCCTAAAAAACTATTTATTCCCTAAATCGACTACAATCCTTTGATTATTCCAAAAGCTTGGTTGAAATATCAATTTTGCTTCATCCCCAATGGGAACTTCAAATGGGATAGAACCTGTAACCTTACCTCCAGGTGCTAATGTTCCTGAGCTTAAACTGTCATCAAGAGAAGCAAATGTGGAACTTTCTTGAGCTCCATTTGCATCTTGTACTTTAAAATCAAATGGATTATATGAAACTTCATCTTTGCCTAAATTCCTTATAGTAACATTAACAATGACATATTCTTTGCCTGATTTAGGTGTATTATAGTTAAATCCTCTAGACCTTCTAACTGAATTAACTATAAATTCTCTTTCACCTAGTGTGGTAACATCTCCAACTTTTGGAGTCACATCTTCTGACTGAGTCGGTGTTGGAGAAGTTTTTTCTTTCTGTGATGGTTTGTTTTCTTTTTTACCTCCAGTAAAAATGCTAATAACAATAATCGCTCCGATAATAATAAGTAACCACTTAAAAAATTTCTTCATTCTTTTTCACCTCCTCTCTTAATAAAATTACACAAAAAAACCAACTCCCCCGAGTTGGCCTTACAATTTAATGCCAATATCTATCACTGACTAAAATATAAACTTTTTTTCACAAACTGTCAAGTTAAATTCCCCTATAAAAGGTCGTAACATAGTTGAAGACTCCCAGCTTACAAGTATAAAAATTGCCTCAAATATGAAGCGTTTAAATCAATCGGTTCGTAATCTTTCAATCTTAAAGAGGTTCTAAACGTGTTGACCAGAGCCAGCCAGTATATGCACCCCGAGCAACCCTACTCTCTCGAAAATCCCACGCTACCACGCTAAAGTGCTATTTTGAAAAGCGAGGATTATAACCGTCATT
>CAYOLB010000078.1:0-5924 GCA_964404675.1 uncultured Atribacterota bacterium
TAAGGATTAATATTACATGTTTTATAGTGAATTAATTGGAATAGGTGGCTATGTTCCTGAGAGAACAGTCACCAATGAAGAACTGGAAAATATTGTAGAGACATCAGATGAATGGATTACAAGCCGAACTGGCATCAAAGAGAGAAGGATATCCACTGGTGAAAAAACTAGCCAAATAGCCCTCAAAGCAGCAAAAATTGCCATAAAACAGGCAAACATAGAGCCTAATGATATTGATTTAATCATTCTTGCCACTATTACGCCGGATTTTTTTACTCCCTCCACAGCTAGCATAATTCAGGCAGAGCTTGGTTTGCAAGACATACCAAGTTTTGATATTTCCGCCGGATGTACCGGATTTATCTATGGTTTACAAATTGCCGATAAATTCATCAAATCTGGCCAGAATAAGTGTATCTTAATAATTGGGGTAGAGGTTTTGTCAAAGGTTCTTGATTGGAGTGACAGAAATACCTGTGTCTTATTTGGAGATGGTGCGGGAGCCGGAATTTTAAGAAAAAGTAAAAAAGAAGGCATAATCTCTACTTATACTGGTTCACAAGGTGATTTAAATGGATTCCTGACTCTCCCGGCAGTTCCTTTAAATAATCCATTTTTTGATAATAAACTAACAAAAGATAAATGTTCTTATATTTTTATGAATGGGAAGGAAATATTTAAATTTGCTACCCAGATTATGCTGAAGAGCATTGAGAAAGTTTTAGCAGAAAACAATTTAGTGATTAATGATATAGATTACATTGTTCCCCATCAAGCCAATTATCGGATTATAGATAATGTAGCCAAAAAATTAAAGGTATCTCCAGAGAAGTTTTATAAAAACATGGATCATTTTGGAAATACCTCTGCAGCCAGTATTCCTCTGGCATTAGCCGAGATGATTCAGAAAAAAATGCTTGAAAGAGGTAATCGGATAATTATGGTTGGCTTTGGCGGTGGATTAACCTGGGGATCAGTACTTTTAAATTGGACTATGTAAGGAGAATATACGTTGTATGATACAAACATCTATTAATGATTTGTTAGGTATTCAATACCCCCTGATTCAAGGCGGAATGGCCTGGGTTGCTGATGCTGAATTAGCCTCAGCTGTCTCTAATGCCGGTGGATTAGGTGTAATAGCTGCCGGATATGCTCCAGAAGAATGGATAAGAAATGAAATTAGAAGGGCAAAAAAATTAACCAAAAAACCTTTTGCCCTCAATATTATGCTCTTAAATCCTGAAGCAGAGAAAATTAGCAGGGTTGCAGTTGAAGAAGGGGTCAAAGTAATTATTACTGGAGCAGGTAGTCCTGGCAAATATATTTCTTACTGGAAGGAAAACGGTGTTAAAATATTGCCGGTTATTCCATCAGTCTCAATTGCCCGCAGAATGGAAAAAATGGGAGTAGATGCCCTTATTGCTGAGGGTGGAGAAGCAGGTGGCCATATTGGAGAATTAACTACCATGACACTTATTCCGCAGGTAGTTGATGCAGTTAATATTCCGGTCATTGCCGCAGGCGGAATTGGAGATGGCCGAGGATTGGCTGCAGCTCTTATGCTCGGTGCTTCCGGGGTGCAGATTGGAACACGATTTTTGGTTGCCCATGAATGCACTATAAACCGCGCATACAAAGAAAAGATTTTAGAGGCAAAGGATACCAGTACAATTGTCACTGGTAGGGCGACAGGTCACCCAGTCAGGGTAATAAAAAATCAGCTAGCCCGTGAATTTCAGCAATTGGAAAAAATGAAAGATGTCTCTCTTGAAGAATTTGAAGAATTGGGAAAAGGTTCCCTGTATCGTGCTACCCGTGAAGGAGATATGGAAATGGGTTCTATCATGGCAGGCCAAATTTCCGGTTTAGTTCAAAAAGAACAAAGCTGCCGGGAAATCATTGAAGAGATATTCTCTGAAGCCGAAACCCAAATAATACAAAAGTCTGCCCTAATCCAAGAAAAATATACTAATGATACTATAAAGAGGTGAAAAGCAATGGGGAAAACAGCATTTTTATTTTCAGGTCAGGGTGCTCAATATGTCGGTATGGGAAGAGAATTTTTTGAAAAATATTCAGTTTGCAGGGAAATATACCAGACATCAAGAGAAGCTCTTGGCCTAGAAATGGAAAAACTATGTTTTGAAGGATCTTCGCAAGATCTAAATAAAACAGAAAATACACAGCCTGCTATTTTAACAACCAGTATTGCTGCCTTAAAGGTATTGGAAGAATATGGAATCAAGCCTGATATAGCAGCAGGATTAAGTCTGGGAGAATATTCAGCTTTGGTTTGTGCAGGAGCGCTGGATTTTAGGGAAGCAGTTCAGTTAGTAAGGAAAAGAGGCCAGTATATGCAAGAAGCAGTACCAGTAGGCATTGGAAAGATGTCAGCGGTAATTGGTTTAGAGGATGAGATTGTAGAAAAAGTATGTTTCAAAGCAAGCCGTATGGGCATTGTTGAGCCTGCGAATTACAATTATCCAGGACAGGTCGTGATTGGCGGTGAAGTGCAGGCGGTTGACCTGGCTGGAGAAATTGCCAGAGAAGAAGGAGCAAGGAGGATTATCCCTTTACTGGTGAGTGCTCCTTTTCATACTTCAATGCTTCGTCCTGCATCTGACAGATTAGCCCTGGAACTCAATAATATCAAGATAGGAGATATACAAATTCCTGTTATTAGTAATGTAATAGCTGATTATATTGAGAAAAAAGAATTGATTAAGGAATTCTTACAAAAACAGGTGATGTACCCTATTCTCTGGACAAGATGTATTCTTAAAATGATTCAGGATGGTGTGGATACTTTTATTGAGATTGGGCCTGGAAAGGTTCTCAGTGGTTTTTTAAAGAAAATTGATAAGAATTTAAAGATTTGTAATGTAGAAGATATGCAGTCATTAAATAAGACACTACAAATATTGGAGCACTAAATATGGTAGATTCATTAGCTAATCAAACAGCTGTTATTACCGGTGCATCTCGTGGGATAGGCAGAGCTATTGCGCTACGTCTGGCTAAGGCAGGGGCTAACCTGGTTATTAATTATTATAAGAATGAAGCGGCTGGACTTGACCTTTTAAGAGAAATAGAAAATTTAGGTAAACAGTGTCTTCTTGTTCAAGGAGATGTCAGCCAACCAAATGATGCGCAAAAATTGATTCAATCTTCCCTGGAAAAATTCAACCGATTGGATATCCTGGTGAATAATGCCGGTATTAATAAAGACAATTTATTGGTAAGAATGAAAGAAGAAGAATTTACACAAGTTGTTGAAACTAATCTGCTGGGAACTTTTTATTGTAGCAAATATGCTAGTAAAATAATGATGAAAAACCGGTATGGGAAAATTATTAATATAGCATCTATTATTGGAATTGGCGGAAATGCTGGACAGGCTAATTATGCCGCTTCCAAGGCAGGCATCATTGGTTTTACCAAATCAGTAGCAAAAGAGCTGGGGTCAAGAAATATTACGGTGAATGCTGTTGCCCCAGGTTTTATAAAGACAGATATGACCGATAGACTATCAGATGAACAGAAAAAAGAGATATTATCTCGAGTATCTTTAAAAAGGTTTGGTTTACCTGAAGAAGTAGCCAATCTAGTAAATTTTTTAGTCTCAGAAGAAGCAAATTATATCACCGGACAAGTTTTTCAAATTGACGGTGGAATGGAAATATAAGGCGGTGTTGACAATTGAAACATAGAGTTGTGATTACAGGGATGGGAGCAGTGACTCCGATTGGTAATAAAATCGGAACATTCTGGTCAAATATAAAAAAAGGTCATTGCGGAATTGATTTTATACAATCTTTTGATACTTCTGATTTTAAGGTAAAGATTGCTGCAGAAGTAAAAGATATTGACAAACAAGATATCCTTGATTTTAAAGAAATAAAAAGAATGGACCGTTTTACCCAAATGGCCATAATTGCGGCAGATGAAGCGATAGTAGACTCAGGTTTAAATATTAATGGTGATTCAGGAAAAGATTATGGCATCATATTGGGAACCGGCATTGGTGGTTTCTATACTGTAGAGAAAGAAAATGAGAAGATTGTTACAAAAGGTCCAAAAAGAGTTTCTCCTCTTTTTATACCTATGGCCATTTCTAATATCGCCTCTGCTAATGTAGCAATTAAATATGGTTTAAAAGGTGTCTGCGAAACTGTGGTTACTGCCTGCGCTTCAGGTGCCTCAGCTATCCATTATGCCTTTCGTCTATTACAACTAGGTATTGCACCAGTTATTTTGTGTGGTGGCACTGAAGCAGCAATTACACCACTGGCGGTAGCCGGTTTTTCATCAATGGGTGCATTATGTTCCCATAATCAACCTGAACGGGCTTCTATCCCTTTTGATGCAGAAAGAAGTGGATTTGTTATAGGGGAGGGTTCAGGTATTCTGGTTATGGAGACATTGGAAAATGCCCAAGAAAGAGGAGCAAAGGTCTATGCTGAGATTGTTGGCTGTGGGCTTACTTGTGATGCTTATCATATTACTGCCCCTGATCCTGAAGGAAACGGAGGGGCTGCTGCTATGGATAAAGCAATCAACGAAGGAGGCATTACTCCTGCTGAAGTATCTTACATCAATGCTCATGGTACCAGTACTCCTTATAATGATTTATGTGAAACAAAGGCTATTAAGAAAATATTTGGGGAAAATGCCTATTCTACACCAATCAGTTCGACGAAATCAATGACTGCACATATGTTAGGTGCTGCAGGTGCAGTTGAGGCAATTGTCTGCATTAAGGCCATGCAGGATAGTTTTATTCCTCCTACTATCGGTTTAGAGAATCAGGACCCGGAATGTGATCTAGATTATGTTCCAAAAGAGGGTAGAGACAGTGATTTGGAATATACCCTATCCAACTCTTTTGGTTTTGGCGGACATAATGTGAGTCTATTATTAAAAAAATGGGAATCTAGTTAAAAAGGAGTCAAATTATATTGTTAAATTGTAATGAGATTCAAAAAATAATTCCTCATCGTTACCCCTTTTTATTAATTGATAGGGTCGATGAAATTGTTCCCGGTGAGAGAGCAATTGGTTATAAAAATGTTACTGCAAATGAATATTTTTTTCAGGGACATTTTCCAGGAGAAATGGTGATGCCAGGAGTATTGATTATTGAGGCTCTTGCCCAGGTGGGAGCAGTTGCTATTCTAATAGAAGAGAAATATAAAGGTAAACTGGTCTATTTTGGTGGTATTAATAAAGCAAGGTTTAAGAGAAAGGTAGTTCCCGGAGACTGTCTGAGCTTGGATACAAAGATAATCAAAAGGAAAGGACCGTTTGGGCTGGGCAAGGCAATAGCTACCGTAAGTGGTCAAGTAGCCGTTGAAGCTGAGCTTATTTTTGCCATTGAAAATGACAAGTAGGATTCTATTAACAATGAATAACAAAAATAATAATAGAGAAGAAAAAATTCCGGATTAGAAATTGGAGATTTAAAGATAAAAATACCTATTATTCAGGGTGGCATGGCAGTTGGTATATCCTTATCTGGCTTAGCTGCAGCCGTTGCCAATGCCGGTGGTGCAGGGGTAATCGGTACAGCGGGAATCGGTATGATGGAACCGGATTATAATAGTGATTTTAAAAATGCTAATCAACGGGCTTTACGCAAGGAGATTAGAAAGGCAAGAGAAAATTCAGCTGGAGTAATTGGGGTAAATATTATGGTTGCCCTCTCTGATTTTCAAGATATGGTTAAGATATCAGTAGAAGAGGAAGCAGATATGGTTTTGTTGGGTGCAGGATTACCTTTAAAAGATTTGGATATATTAATTCCCGCTAATACAGGTGAAATAAAACCCAAAATAATTCCAATTGTCTCTTCTTCCCGCGCTGCAAAGATAATATTCCAATATTGGCAGAAAAATTATCACTATGTTCCGGATGCAGTTGTG
>CAYOLB010000079.1:0-6907 GCA_964404675.1 uncultured Atribacterota bacterium
GTTAACTAACATTATATATTATAGTAAAAAAATGTTCAAGGAACATTCTTTATGATGAATCAATATTTTATATAAAATATGCATTTGATTTAAAATAATCTATCTCTACCATTATTTAAGAAGCTATTTTCAGTCTTCTCCAACGCAAGATGAGCCTGAAATGATTTCTTAAAGGTCAACAAATTTGACCGAACAGGGACAAGAGTCATAAGTAGCTATATGATGATGGTGATTATGATGAATGACTCTAAATTAAATAGACTGGCTTAGATAAAAAGCTTTTTAGCTGAAACGAAAGAAATAGTATTTAATAAGAAATCCCAAAAGGAGGTTTATCGTTGGATCGAAGAGACCTTGAGAAAATTTACTTATGTTATCCTCTCCAAAAAAACAAAGGACTTATCAGGAGATATCTCATGAAGATAACCGGCTATTCCCGAGCCCAGCTTACCCGACACATCAACCAATACCGTAAAACCGGGCAGGTAACAGTATAAGAATATGACCGACATAAATTCCAGAAGAAATACACTCCCCGGGATATTCAATTACTAGCCCAGACAGCCCAAGTACACGATTCTCCCAACGGAGCTTCATTAAAGAAAACCCTGGAGCGTATGGCCGGTGAATATGGCCAGGAAGAATACCGGAATATAGCAGATATCTCGCTATCCCATATCTATAACCTGAAAAAGAAAGTGCCCTATCTGCGCAGTGTCAATTTCTATCAAAAAACACATAAAGCAAAAGGGAAAACAATTGGTACAAGAGGTAAACCCCAACCGCAAGGGAAACCGGGCTATCTCAGAGTAGATACCATACACCAGGGAGACCGGGAAGGACAAAAAGGAGTGTACCATATCAATACCGTAGATGAGCTAACCCAATGGGAGGTAATCGGAGCAGCAGAAAAGATTACCGAAGAATACCTGCTTCTATTACTGGAGAAGATGATAGCCACCTATCCTTTCCGGATCATGAATTTTCATGCCGATAATGGTTCTGAATACATTAACCAGAAAGTAGCGGCGATGTTAAATAAGCTTCTAATTAAACTGACCAAGAGTAGACCCAGACACTGTAATAATAATGCTCTGGTAGAGACTTAAAACGGCTGGGTAGTCAGGAAATGGTTAGGCTATAGCCATATCAGGAAAGAACATGCTCAAAGGATTAATGTTTTTTACTTCGGCTGTTTTAACGAGTATCTAAACTTTCACCGTCCCTGTGCCTTTCCTACGGAAGTCATAGATAAAAAAGGAAAGATTAAAAAGAAATACTACTACCAGGACTATCAGACGCCTTATGAGAAATTACGTAGTATTCCTGATATCCAGAAATATCTTAAAGAAGGTATTACTCTGGAAATGTTAGATAAAAAAGCAAAAAGATACACTGATAATGAGATAGCAGAGAAAGTTCAGCTTGCAAGAGACAAATTATTTGATAAAATACTAGCAGCATGACTTTTGTTTCAGGCTCATTTTTAAATTAGAAAAGACTTTTTCTTTACTAAAAACAGTTGTTATGGTAGACTATAAAAAAATGAAAGGAGACTTTACTAATTGATTAAAAATAGTAGAAACTTATTTATACCTAAATATTTTGTTTTGTTTTTTGCGATAATGTTGTTCTGTACCGTATTCTCTTTGCATATAGTTGCCCAGGAAAATAACAGTAATAGTAATGAAAGTCTTGCTATTATTAACGGAGAAATTATAACCTTAGAACAATTTGAACAATTCTGGAGTCTTATTCCTGACAATTATAAAGTCCAATTAAACAAAGAAGATATATTGGATCAATTAATTACTCAAACCCTATTAATTCAAAATGCAGATGAACTAAATTTGCGCGAAGATCCTGAAATATCCTTCCAGATTAAAAATGCTGTTGATCAGATATTGATTCAATCTTTACTTCAGAAAGAAATCATTGAGAAAATAAGCCTAACCGATGAAGATATCAATACCTATTATGAAGAAAACAAAGAAAATTACTGGCAAGAAGAGGAAATACATGCTCTAAATATTCTGGTTGAAGACCAAGCTCAGGCAGAAGATATTGTAAATCAATTAAATGAAGGTAATGATTTTTCAACTCTAGCCAAAGAATTTTCTATTTCTTCAAGCGCTTCTGAAGGTGGAGATATTGGCTTTGTAACCAAGGGCACTCTGAAAACAGAAATTGAAGACCAGCTATTTATTCTTAATCCTGGAGAGGTTAGTGAAATCATACCAACAGAAAATGGTTTCCATATTTTTAAAGTGTTAGAAAAAAACCCATCAGGTTATCTTGGATTCGATGAAGTTAAAAATGAAATAGAAGGTCAGTTACTTCCCTTAAGACAACAAGAAGCCTTCGATGAATATCTAAAAAATATTGAAGAAAATGCAACAATAGATAAAAATACTGAACTGCTGAAAGAAGAAGAAACATCAGAAGAGTCTGTTGAGGAAATTAAGGAAGAAAAAGAAGAAGAATAATATAAAAAATAAGTAAATTAATTACATTTAATAATAAAAGATAGAGAAACTTTTAGAAATTATTTTCTATGTATTTTTCTCTATCTTTTTTATTGGTGCATATTTTAATGAGAGTCGTTTTATTCCACTGTTATAAAAATTAACCGTAATATAATAATCATCTCCTGCTTTTTTCTTATTAATTATAATTCCATCTCCCCAGTCAGGATGATTAATAAAATCATCAACCGTTAATTGTATTTTTTCTTTTTTTGATATTTTATTTTCATTTAAATCATAAATATTATTATTAAAAAGCATCTCTGATTTTCCCAAATATTTTTTGGGTATTTCCTTAAAAAAGCGCGAAACTTTATTAAATTTGGTTTTCCCATCTATATTACGTCTCCAACTATAAGTTAAATATAATCTATTCATTGCCCTGGTCATGCCAACATAGCATAACCTTCTTTCTTCTTCCAAATCTCTGCTACTTGTCATACTTCTAGCATGTGGGAAAATACCTTCTTCTAATCCAGTTAAAAATACCACGGGAAATTCAAGACCCTTAGCACAATGTAGTGTCATTAAATTAACCACATCTTCTCCATTGCTAGAATTAGAAAGGCTGTCAACATCAGAAATTAGTGAGATATAGGAAAGAAATTCATTTAATTTTGTTTCAGGATGAATTTTTTCATAATCTCTTACAGATTGCAGAAAAATTTTTACATTTTCAATTTTATTACCAGTCTTAATTTTGTCATCCTCATCTGCTATAATATTGTAATATCTAATCCTTTTTATTAAATTTTCTAACAATGAGGATATATTTATCGTTTTTTTTCTTAATTCTTCAAAAATTTCAATATATTGCCTAATCTTTTCTTTATTTTCATCTTTTATCCTGTTTCCAGATAATTCTAGGTAATTGGGAAGCACATCTAAAATATCCTTATCCTCTTGCTGGGCAATATTATTCAATTTTTCTATGCCTCTACTCCCTATTCCCATTTTATCCATTTCTAACCATCTTCTGCAAGATTCTTTATCAGATGGATTATCGATTAGTTTCATTAAATATATTAAATTTTTAACTTCTTTTCTATCATAAAATCTAATATTGCCAATTATCCTATGTGGGATATTATGTCTTGCAAAAACCTCCTCGAAATTTCTTGATTGTGTATTGGTACGATATAATACTACAAAATCTTTCCATTTCATCTGCTGAATATCTTTTAAATTTTTTGTTTCTCTTGCAACAAATTCTGCTTCATCTCCAGCACTATTTGCTTCATAATACTTAATTTTTTCGCCACCCTTTTTCTTGGTCCACAAGCCCTTTTCTTTGCGATAAACATTATTTTTTATCACAAAATCAGCACCTTTAAGAATTATATCTGACGAACGGTAATTTTCTTCTAATTTTATAACCTTGCATTCCGGAAAATCTTCTTCGAAATTAATTATATTACTTAATTCTGCTCCTCTAAACCTATAAATACTTTGATCAGGGTCCCCAACTGCAAAAAGATTGTTTCTTTTTTGTGATAATAATTTTACTAGAATATATTGAGCATGATTAATATCTTGATACTCATCAATTAAAATATGCTTGAATTTATTCTGGTAATATCTTAAGATATCAGGATATTTTCTGAAAATTTCAACTGTTTTTAAAATTAAATCACCAAAATCCAATGATTGATTATTATACATTTCTTCCTGGTATTTCTGATAAATCTTCGCAATAATTTTATTATAAAAGCCTATCGCCTTCTCACTATAATCATTTTCATTAACTAATTCATTTTTTGCTTTTTCTATAATGCTATATATAGTTTTTATGCGATACTGTTTAGAGTCCAGATCGAGCTCATTTATACATTTTTTTATAAGTCTCTTGGTATCATTACTATCATAAATATTGAAACCATTGTTAAATCCTAAATATTCAATATATCGATGGAGTATTCTAACGCAAATCGAGTGATATGTACCAATCCATAGATTGTTTTTTAAGGAATTGCCTCCATTATTTAAGTCAATTACCCTATTAATTCTTTCCTTCATTTCATTAGCTGCTTTATTTGTAAATGTGACTCCCAAGATATTTTCTATATTCACATTTTCTTTTTCAATTAAATAGATAATGTGTTCTATTAAAACGCTTGTTTTCCCACTCCCAGCTCCAGCGATAACTAGAACAGGCCCTTTGCTTGATTCAATTGCTTTTTTCTGTGCTTGGTTATAATTAACAACCATATTCTTAAAACCTCTCGAAATGTTAACTAGTTTAACAAATAATTAGCTTATCATAAAGAAATCCAGGGTATATTTCCCCTGGATTTCTTCCCTGACTGAAACCTTTTACATAAAATCTTTGTTTAGATGATAAATAATCTTAATTAAACAATCTTTTTAATCTATTTATGCCTTCTTCGATATCCTGCATAGAAGTCGCATAGGACATCCTTAAATAACCTTCAGCCTCAAAAGCACTTCCAGGAACTACAGCGACTTCAGATTCATTTAAGATATAATTTGTTAGTTCCAATGAGTTATTGATTTCTTTATCTTTGTAAGTAATGCCTGCATTCAATAGTTCTTTTATATTAGGGAAAGCATAAAAAGCACCTTTGGGCATATCACAACTAAAACCGTTAATTTTATTCAATTCCTGAACAATGTATTTTCTTCGTTTATCGAATTCATTACGCATATATTCAATTGAATCTTGATTACCAATTAAGGCTTCGACACTTGCTTTTTGTGCAATTGAATTTGCATTTGAAGTACAATGACCCTGAAATTTTGACATTCCAGATATAACATCTTTTGGTCCAGCAGCATACCCTATTCTCCATCCTGTCATTGCATATGACTTTGAAACACCATTGATTAATATCACTTTGTCTTTTATTTTCTCTCCAAAAGAAGCAATAGAATAGTGCCTGGAATTATCGTAAACTAATTTTTCATAAATTTCGTCACTTATACAATAGATATCATTATCAACTAAAAGATTACCAATTTTCTGCAGTTCTTCTTTGCTATAAACCGAACCAGTAGGATTGTTAGGCGTATTCAATAAAACAGCTTTTGTCTTATCAGTTATTCTTTTCTCTATTTCTAAAGCAGATAACTGGAATTGATTATTGGGGTTTGTCTGTATAAAAATCGGTTTTGCCTGGGCTAGTTTAATCTGTTCTGTATAACTTACCCAGCAAGGTGTTGGTAAAATAACTTCATCACCGGGATTGCAAATAGTCATTAAGGTGTTGTAAATGCAATGCTTTGCCCCATTTGAAACAATAATTTGGCTAATGTCATAAGAAATATTTTGATCTCTATTAATTTTTTCTATTATTGCCTTTTTTAATTCATTTATCCCTGAAGAAGTAGTATAATGAGTAAACCCATCCTGTATTGCTTTTATTGCTTCCTCCTGAATGTTAGCTGGAGTATTAAAATCTGGCTCTCCAGCACCAAAACTAATTATTTTTTTACCCTCTGCTTTCATCTTTAAAACCTGAGCTGTTATTGCCAATGTTTGAGAAGCATGGATATTTTGAATTCTTTCTGATAAAACCATTAATTATCTATCTCCTGATCTCTTAGTTTTTATTTATTATTAATTTACAAATTCTAGCCAATCAATATACTGTTTTTCTTTGCCTTTAAAGACATTAAATAATTTTTCCTGTATTTTTTTACTGACTGGACCTCTTTCACCTGATCCAATAGTATAGTGATCAATTTCTCTAATCGGGGTCAGCTCGGCAGCAGAGCCTGCAAAGAAAGCCTCATCCGCTAAATACAAAACATCTCTAGCAACAAACTCTTCTTTAACTTCAATATTCATATCTTTTGCGATTTTTATAATTGTTTTACGAGTAATCCCCTCCAATACTGAGGTTAAAGGTGGAGTAAATATAATACCGTCATTAACCCAAAAAATATTCTCACCAGGACCCTCTGCTACATAACCATTATTATCCAACAATATGGCTTCCTCTACACCGGCTTCAACTGCTTCCATATTTGCAAATATGGAGTTTATATAATTTCCACATATTTTAGCTTTTGCAGAAGTAGAGTTGATGTGGCTGCGTTGCCATGAAGAAATAATGGCCTTTATCCCTTTAGCTAATGCCTCTTCTCCAAGATAAGCACCCCATTCCCAGGCAGCAATCATTACCTGAACGGGGCAACTAAATGGGTTTAAACCTAATTTTTTGAATCCCCTATATACTAATGGTCGAATATAACAACTATCTAATCTATTTTCTTTTACAGTATCTTTTATCGCCTTTGTTATATCGTCTTTTGAATAAGGAATATCCATTCTTAATATTTTTGCTGAATTAAAAAGCCTGTCAACATGATCTTTCAATCTAAAAATTGCCGTTCCGTTGTCTGTCTTATACGCACGGATA
>CAYOLB010000080.1:0-3548 GCA_964404675.1 uncultured Atribacterota bacterium
TTTATAATTGGTGTACCTTTATCAGTAGGGCAGGTGTATGGTTCCTCATGGACAAAAAAATTTATTGGAATCTACATTTGGTTTTTTAGAGGTTTGCCAATATTGGTATTGCTGTTCCTTTTTTATTATGGCTTATTCAATATGATAGGATTAAATTTATCGGCTTTTATGGCGGCAGTATTGGTTTTGGGGTTACGTAGCTCTGCCTATCAGGCACAGATTTTTCGGGGCAGTATCCAGTCATTGGGGCAGGGACAACTACTAGCAGCCCGTTCTCTTGGAATGAGCAAGGGGATGGCTATCTGGAATATTATATTACCCCAGGCATTGAGAATGTCAATTCCGGGATGGTCTAATGAATACCCGGCTATGTTGACTGAATCTGCTGTTACTTATGCCATAGGCGTAATGGAGGTATTGACCCGGGGTAACTTTATTGCCTCCAGAACCTATAAGCCTATGCCCATTTATTTAACCTGTGCCTTAATTTTCATACTTCTGTCTTATAGCGGGATGAAATTATTGCATATTTTGGAAGAGAAAGTAAGAATTCCCGGATTTGAGGAATGAGAGGACTAGGAAAATGGAACAAGAGAAGGATTTACTCTTAGAGGTAAAAGATATTCAGAAATCTTTCGGGGGCAAGGAAGTGCTAAGAGGGGTATCTTTTGATGTCTTTAAAGGAGAAACGAAGGTTGTTATTGGACCTTCTGGTACTGGTAAAAGCACACTATTGCGATGTATCAATCAACTAACCTTCCCTGATAAAGGTACAGTTTGGTTGAGAGGTCAGGAGGTTACCCATCATAATTTAAAGGAGATTAACCTTTTCCGCCAAAAGATAGGCATGGTTTTTCAGGATTTTAATCTTTTTGATCACCTTGATGCTGTCAGAAATGTAGAAATTGCCCTGATTAAGGTTAAAGGAATGAAAAAAGATGAAGCACGGAGAAAGGCGATGTTTGAGCTAAAAAGAGTAGGACTGGAGAGAAAGGCTTTACTATATCCGGCACAGCTATCCGGGGGACAAAAACAGCGTGTTTCCATAGCCAGGGCACTAGCGATGGATCCGGAGGTTATGCTTTTTGATGAACCTACCTCTGCACTTGATCCGGAATTGATTGGTGAGGTGTTAGGTGTTATGCAAAAACTGGCTCGCGAAGGCATGACCATGGTTGTAGTTACTCATGAGATGGGCTTTGCCCGTTCAGTAGCAGATGAAATTATTTTTATGGAAAAAGGGAAGATATTAGAAAGCGGTTCACCGGATAAATTGTTTTATCAGCCCAAGTATGAGCGAACAAGGAAATTCTTATTTAAATTAACAGAGTTATATGGAGATGTGAATAGGAAAAAATAATGATTGATTTTGACTTCTTTTTAGAAATATTATTTCCTTCTCTACTAGAAGGTTTTATAATGACTATCAGGTTAGCTAGCTGGTCAATTCCAATTGGTTTAGTAGTTGGGATTGTAGTTGCTGTCAGTCGTGTCTATGGAAATATCCTGATATCTTTTTTAGGCAAGGCATATATTGTATTCTTTAGGGGGACTCCTCTGATAATTCAGCTATTTATCCTTTATTACGGTTTACCTTCCATAGGAATTTATTTATCACCTTTTGTAGCCGCAGTTATAGGCTTTGTATTATGCAGCAGTGCCTATCATGCAGAATATATTCGCGGGGCTATTCAGTCAGTAAAGAATGGTCAATTACTGGCAGCCCAGGCCCTGGGAATGAGCAAATTAAGCGCAGTCTTTAATATTGTCTTGCCCCAGGCCTTGCGCCGAGCAATTCCCGGATGTTCTAATGAAATTATTTATTTGATTAAATATTCTTCGTTGGCTTTTATGGTAACATGTATTGAGTTAACTGGGGCTGGGAAAATAGTAGCTTCACGCTATTTTACTTATACAGAAGTCTTCTTGGTAGTTGGAGCTATCTACCTGATCATTGTTTCCCTGGCAACGAAGGCATTAAACATCTTAGAAGAAAGGCTGTCCTTTCCAGGATGGGAGAATAAAGGATAATGGATAAAAGAATAAAAATCAATAAACCGATTTCTTTGGAACATTCTAGCTTAAAATACCCGCTACCTGAAGAATTATTGTCTGAATTATCACAGGAACTAAACAATGTCAGTCATTATCCAAGTGGGGGTAATTATCCAGAATTAAGTGCAAAATTCGCTGAATATGCCGGCGTTCATATTGCTAATATTTTACCAGCTAATGGTTCTGATGAGGTTATTGAAGCGGTTACCAGGGCCTTTGGCAATAAATTGATTTTAATCCCTGTGCCTACTTTTTCCCAGTACGAAGTAAGCGCAATTCGTAATGGGTTTAGTAGGAAACTGATAAATTGCTTGAATGATTATGATTATAGATTGAATTATGATGACCATGACCTGAAAAAAGCCAGCCTGGTCTGGATATGTAATCCGAATAACCCTACCGGGGGTCCTATCCCCAGGGAAACAATAACAGAAATTCTTGAAAGAGCTGCTGGTATTGTTGTTGTTGATGAATGTAATTATGAGTATCTAGGGGAAACAATGGTCGATTTAATTGATAAATATCCTAATCTGGTAATTTCTCGAAGTTTTTCCAAAAATTTTGGTCTGGCAGGTCTCAGGCTGGGATTTACCATTGCCAATCAAAATAATATAAAAAAGATTAGCAGATTTTACCAGCATTTTCGAGTCAATAAAATGGCCGAGATAGCTGGTATTAGGGTTTTGAAATATCTGGATTATTATAAGGTTTTATGGCAGGAAATAGCCAGAGTAAGAGAACTTTTTATTGAAGGACTTCAGCAGATAAATATTATGGCTTTTCCATCCAGGGCAAATTTTGTGCTGGTTGATTTTACTACAAAGGAAAATACTAAACTGGTATGGCAATATCTCAGGGAGGAGGGTGTTTATACCTTTGCTGCCTGGGGAGATGAATTTTCAGGTTTAGAAAGTCATTATATTCGCTTCACTGTTGGCAATCAGCCAGAAATGGAATACACCCTTAATCTTTTAAAAAAATATCAAGATTATTAAACTTAACATATGAATTTTTTAGATTTTTTATCAGACCCTTTTTTAAGGTTAATAAGATAATAACAGGTTGTATTATAATACTAAAGTAGTATATATTATTTTCACTTTTTTGGTTTTTTGCATTTATAGTTTATAATTAGATAATAAACAACAGTTCAGTCAAATTAAATCAATTCATTTATTCTTTCATGTTTTATTTAATCATGGGAAACCAGAAAGCCACCCGCTTTTCGGGTGCGATATTTACTATACAGAATAATAAAAAAGGATACTTTGGAGGAATTATTCTGACTACATTCATCATTTGCCACTGTAACAAAAAAATAGCACTATTTTTTTCCTTAATTCTATTCTTTTTTTCTTTTTTATTAACTAGCGTGCTTGCACAAGGTGCAGAAATAGCACAGGAAAAACAATTGAAAATTTTTCAACTATCCTATCTGCTGGAAGAGGAAAATGAATTTCCTCGTCAAAATTCTTATTTTATAAATGCCCTGG